>CAMDAX010000128.1 GCA_945888885.1 Nitrosovibrio sp. Nv4
GTTCATACTGCACTCCAGGTTTGTCAAACCCGGAATGATCGCAAATGTGCCATATAAAATTCAAATCGTGGACACCCATGAATCGCTTAAAACCCTTGTCAGTGCTGGCGTTGCTGCCGGTGCGTCTCAATTTAACCGGACACTAGTGGGGAAATATAAGGAATAAATCGGCGTTTCCTTAGGAAACTGTCAATTTATGGCATAAACTGCCATACTGTTATTGATATTTCTTTGGGAGAATTGCCATGTCCATGAACGTATCTTTGCCACCCGAATTAGAAGCGCGCGTTCGTCAGCGCGTTGGTATGGCTCCGCCAGCGAGGTTATTCGTAAGGCACTGCGGCTATTTGAAGCGTATGAGCAGGTTAAAACGGTCAAGCTTGATGGTTTGCGCCAGGATATTGCCAAGGGCCTGAACGATGCAAAGAATGGACGTGCAAAAGAGGTTGATTTTGAAAATCTGAAACAACAAGGCCGTCAATTACTAAGAGCTCGCAGGATGACCGGCTGATGTCTCGCATCCGCTATACCCAGTCAGCAGAAGCTGATCTTCTGGAGCTTTGGTTAACTATTGCGGAAGATAATCTGGTTGCGGCAGACGAATCTCTGAATTCAATCCAATCAACGGTTTCATTACTGGCTGCTCAGCCTGAGATGGGCAGGGTACGTCCGGAACTGGCGGATGGGTTGCGAAGCTTCCCGACTCGTACGCCGTACATCATTTTCTATGTGCCAGATGAAAATGGGTTACTGATTGTTCGTGTGTTGCACCACGCCCGCGACATTGATGTGGAATATTTTTCCTGATATTCGGTTATAAGGATAGTTATTTCCCAGTACCCAGATTTATCTCTTCGGGGACGCCATTCATGTGTAGAAAAAAGGGCAGCTTGCTTTAAGCTGCCCTTTTTTCTGGCCCCGCTATCTGACTCCGGCAGTACTGATCCAACTGTATTGCCAGCGTGGTTTACAAGCTACCCGTTTATAAACTACCCTTTGGTCATTATTTCCAGTGCAGCAGCAAAAGAAGATGCCACAACAAACGATCAAGGATTCCATGCAATCCAGCTTTTCGGTGGATTGTCGCTATTGTCAACGGTTGGCGCAATTTCTGGACGAGGTAAAAGCTCGTCATCCGGATTATTATGCCCGTCCTGTTCCGGCCTTTGGCGACATGATGCCCAAGCTCCTCATCGTTGGTCTTGCCCCCGGGATGCATGGGGCGAATCGAACCGGCAGACCTTTTACTGGGGACTATGCGGGAATTCTATTATATCGGACGCTACATAAATTTGGCTTTGCCAGTCATGATGAGTCAATTTCTGCAGATGACGGCTTACAACTTCCAGGATGTCGCATCACCAACGCAGTCAAGTGCTTGCCACCAGGGAACAAACCAGAACCAGTAGAAATCCGTCAATGCAATGGTTATCTTGCAACTGAAATTACCAATTTTGCAGCAGGCGGGGGAAGGGCGCTACTTGCTCTGGGTACCATCGCTCACCAAGCGGGACTAAAGGCATCGGGACTCAAACCCAGCGCTTACCCTTTTGGTCATGGTAGCGTTCATGCATTGCCCAATGGCCTGACACTCTATGACAGCTACCATTGTAGCCGCTACAATACCCAGACCAAACGCCTGACCACCGAAATGTTCGAGAAAGTATTTACAAAAATTTGCGCCGACTTGACGCTCACCTGAAAACTGGAGGAACTATGCCTTATGTCAATATCCGTATTGCGGGCTTTCTCAGCCGCGAGCAAAAGCAGAAGATTGCCGAGGAAATTACCGACACGCTGGAGCGCATTGCGCATAAGCCAAAGTCCTATACCTACATTGCTTTCGACGAATTACCCAATGAAAACTGGGCCATTGCAGGCAAGTTGCTAGGTGAGGAGTAAGTTTTTTGCCGATAGAGCCTATTTTCGACGCTAAAGCATTTGCCTCAAACTTGCCCGCTCAGTCGGGGGTCTATCGTATGTTGAATGGGGCAGGGCAGGTAATCTATGTCGGCAAGGCAATAAATCTAAAAAAGCGTGTTTCATCTTATTTCCAAAAAACTGGTTTGCCTCCCCGCACCCAGTTGATGGTATCCCAAATAACGGCGATCGAGACTACGGTTACCCGCTCCGAAGCTGAAGCATTACTTCTTGAAAATAACTTAATTAAAGCATTAACTCCTAAATATAATATACTGTTTAGAGACGATAAATCATATCCATACATTATCCTGACTGAGCATTGTTTTCCGCGTCTTGGTTTTTACCGGGGAGCATTGGATAAACAGCACCGCTATTTTGGCCCTTTCCCCAATGTGGGGGTAGTAAGGGAGAGCATTCAGCTCCTGCAAAAAGTATTTCGTATTCGCACTTGTGAGGACAGCGTATTCAGCAACCGTACTCGGCCTTGCTTGCTGTACCAGATTAAACGCTGCAGTGGGCCTTGTGTCCATCTGATTGCTGAGCAAGTTTATCGCGAGGATATAAGAAATGCTGAGCTTTTTCTGCAGGGCAAGCAAACTGAAGTACTCAAAAGTATAGCCGAGAAGATGCAGCAGGCTGCTGACCATCTGGATTACGAGCAGGCTGCGTTATTCCGTGATCAAATTCAAGCATTACGTAAAATCCGAGAGAAACAGTTTGTTGACAACGGCAAAGCACTGGATGCTGATATCATTGCCTGTGCTCAGGATGAAGGTAGCGGGAAAATCTGTGTCAATCTTGCTATGGTAAGGGGAGGGCGGCACTTGGGGGACAAGAGTTTTTTTCCCCAGAATGCGGAAGGATACGATCCAACTGCTGCAGTGGAGGCCTTTCTCGCTCAGCATTATCTCAATCGTAGCGTTCCACCAGTCATCATTGCCGGTGAGAAAATCCACCGGGAAGTACTGCAAATCTTGCTTACCCAGCAATGCGGCCATAAGGTTGCGATCAGTCTTAATCCCATCAGCGAACGTCGCAAATGGCTCGAGATGGCAACAGAAAATGCGCAGCTTGCACTGAAGCAAATGCTGGAACGGCAGATCAGCCAGGAAGAACGTTTGCAGGCCTTGCAACAGGCGCTGGATATCGCTGGCCTGGCCCGTATCGAATGCTTTGATATCAGTCACACGCTGGGTGAAGCCACCGTCGCCTCCTGTGTGGTTTACGACAACTTCTCTATGCGTAACAGTGAGTATCGCCGCTACAACATTAGCGGCATTACGCCAGGGGACGACTATGCCGCAATGCGCGACGTTCTGTCACGGCGTTACCATAAAGTTGCCGAGGGAGAGGGTAGACTGCCTGATTTGATTTTGATAGACGGCGGTAAAGGGCAAGTAAACGTTGCCCAGGAAGTACTGGTAGAGCTCGGGTTGAACGACGCGAACCTGCTGGGTGTGGCGAAAGGCGAGGAGCGCAAACCTGGCTTGGAACAATTGATTTTTCCAGGTACGAAAAAGCCGTTACAATTGCCAAAGGATCATCCTGGCTTACATCTAATCCAGCAAATTCGCGACGAAGCCCATCGTTTTGCGATTCAAGGCCATCGTGCCAGGCGCGGCAAATCCCGCACCAGCTCAAGCCTGGAGCAGATTAGCGGGATCGGTGCCAAACGCCGGCAAAATCTGCTGGCACGGTTTGGTGGATTGAAAGGCGTGCTGATCGCGAGCGTTGAAGAAATGCAACAGACCGAGGGCATTAGCCGCGCGCTGGCAGAAAAAATTTATAAGGAATTACATTGAATCTTAATCTGACAACTGAACACCCGAGTTACATGTCAGCGACATATTCCAGTCTTTATGCCTTTTAACCTACCCAATATTCTCACTTGGTTACGGATACTGGCGATTCCATTGTTCGTTGGGATTTTTTATTTTCCACCATCATGGTTGTCCCACTCTAACCAAAATCTGATCGCCACTATTATCTTTGCCGGTGCGGCCATCACCGATTGGCTCGATGGTTATCTGGCCCGGGTACTAAACCAGACTTCGGCTTTTGGCGCATTTCTTGACCCGGTGGCAGACAAGCTGATGGTGGCAGCGGCACTGGTCGTACTGGTACAACTGGAGAGACTTGATGCACTTATCGCCTTTATTATCATTGGCCGTGAAATTACCATTTCAGCTCTGCGCGAGTGGATGGCACAAATCGGTAAAAGTAAAAGCGTAGGCGTTTCCTTTATGGGTAAAATAAAAACTGCATCGCAAATGATCGCCATCCCGTTGCTGCTGTATCACGAAAAAATTGGTGAAGGTTTCAACCCGCAGGAAGTTGGAACATGGCTGATTTATCTGGCAGCCATACTGACGCTATGGTCCATGGTGTATTACCTGAAAGTTGCAATTCCGCAAGCGTTAAAGCACAGTTGAGATAATTTTAAAATCACGTCGTTACGTGACTTTTCTTGACAAAAATACCAGCATCTCTATAATCCCTGCTTTGTTTTCAAGGTGTCTCAGGAAATATAGAGATGCCTCATTTGCGGGAATAGCTCAGTGGTAGAGCACAACCTTGCCAAGGTTGGGGTCGCGAGTTCGAGCCTCGTTTCCCGCTCCATTTTTCAGTAAAAATGGATCTTTTAGTATGAAACCTGCATGCTCGCTTGCAGGTTCTTTACTGAAAGAATCTATTTTAAGTTTTTACTATATCGTTGTAACGTTGTAACACAGCCTGTTTCCTTGGCTGCACAACAACAACGGCGGGGTGGCAGAGTGGTCATGCAGCGGCCTGCAAAGCCGTGGACGCCGGTTCGATTCCGACCCCCGCCTCCAAATTATTATCCTGACTCGTCCATTAGAGTCTAGAAAACCTGGCAAGCAGAAGTTAAAAGATGGCTGGATATTCTGCCATTTTCTGAAAATCAGGGTAACTGATGCTCTGCCACCCAATCGCTTATTCGTTGTTTTGAATCGGCAATTTGTTCTGGCGGCATGTGCTTCTCTATAAGCTCCCGATTTTTTCTCCCATCCTTATGACCACTTGTATCAGCAAGACTGAACCATTTATATGCTTCGGTATAATCCCGCATGACACCTTTGCCATAGGTGTACATATTCCCCAGTTTGATCTGTCCCACTGCATTTCCCTGCTCCGCAGCTTTTAGATACCAAATCAAAGCCTGTTGGTAGTCTCGTGCAACACCAGTGCCATCGTCGTACATGCCACCAAGCTGAAGTTGTGCGCTTGCAGATCCCTGTTCTGCTGCCTTGAGATACCAATACAAAGACTGCTGGTAGTTTTGTGTAACAGCCAAGCCGATAAAGTATCTGATACCAAGCTGCAGCTGTGCCTTCACATTTCCCTGCTCCGCAGCCTTTGTAAGAGATTCTACTGCTCTGGAGTAGTCTTTACTGGCAAAAAACTTCTGTCCATCTTCAAAGTCTCCGGCAGAGACAGGAAGTGTCAGCAATGCCAGCACAAATCCGGCGGTCGTTGTCAATCGCATATATTTCATTTTT
>CAMDAX010000129.1 GCA_945888885.1 Nitrosovibrio sp. Nv4
AAAGGAAAAAAACCGAGCCAAGCGGCACGGTTGATTAAGAACAAATGGCTTGCTCGCATAAATTAAATCTGAGAGCTCATTCAAACCCGCATCCATGGCTAAAAACTCATTTAATCGGTGTTTCCCTAAAAATTCAAAGTTCTGAACAAGACGGGGCGGGAACAGAAAGTGTAGACGCCACATATGGCCGATATGTAATTCCAATTCCAGTTCGAAAGTGAAACGAGGCGATGACGAACGAACGCTGCAGACAGTACGGATAGTACGGCAAGGTGCGAGTGAGGATATCAACGAAGTGTCACTGATGAAATAGAATTGGAAAAAGTAGAAATGAATCCACCCCTAACCATCACATTAGCTTACACCGGCGCATCCGGCATGCCCTACGGCATACGCCTGCTGGAATTGTTGCTGGCCAGCGGCAATCGTGTTTACCTGCTGTATTCGCAGGTAGCGCAGATCGTCGCGCAGCAGGAAATGCAACTGGCATTGCCGTCGCGTGCCAAAGAAGTGGAAGAGCTACTCAGTCGCCGGTTTAATGCTGCCGCTGGGCAGTTGCGTGTATTTGGGCGTGAGGAATGGTTTGCGCCGGTAGCCTCCGGCTCCAATCCGGCGAATGCAATGGTAGTTTGTCCCTGTACTATGGGGACGCTGGCCGCTATCGCTGCGGGGTTGAGCCAGAATCTGATCGAGCGTGCGGCGGATGTAATGCTGAAGGAAAATCGTAAACTCATCCTGGTGCCGCGTGAGACACCGTTCTCCATCATTCATCTGGAGAACATGCTCAAGCTTGCGCGCAGCGGCGCAGTGATCTTGCCCGCCAACCCAGGTTTTTACCATCATCCCGAGACAGTGCAGGATGTGGTGGATTTTGTCGTGGCGCGTATCCTCGATCATCTGGGTGTTGCGCATACGCTGATGCCGCGCTGGGGCGAGGAAAGCTAAACCGCGTTACTTCAGGGAATGTGCCGCCGCGCATTCCTCGAGAGTGATCGCAACTGAGCCGCCATCAGTCACCCGGTATATCCCCGTTTCAGTCACAATGAAATCCATTGCAATGTCATGCGGCTGAGGGTGTACGCTATCCAGTCGCAGAATTTCAAACGCCACGCCGATAGTCAGCGGACGCGGATTGAGAGCCGCTAGCGTGCGGTCGAAATAACCCCCGCCATAACCCAGTCGATAACCCTGCCGGTCAAAGCCGAGCATCGGCATGACGATTGCGCCGACTGTCACCATTTCGGTATTGTCAGGCACGGGAATCGAGTAAGCGCCGACTCTCATCGGTGCTTCCGGCCACCACTGGTGGAAGCGCAGCGGTGCATCACTTTTCTGCACTTCTGGCAGTGCCAGTGTCGCGCCGTGCTCATGCAAAAAATTCATCGCCGGTCGCAGATCGTATTCGCTGCGGTAAGGCCAGCAGAATCCCACGATATTTTTCCGCAGCTGCGGAAAGCCCTGTTCCAGTAAAGTGGTGATGGCCGCGCTCCAGCGACGATGATCTTCTACCGCGATCGCTTCCCTGCACGCCATCAAGTTGGCACGCTGCTGCTTTCTCCATTCCTGCCAGTTTTTCATTTTTGCCGAGCTATGTGTGGGAATGATATGGAGTCTCAAATTATTTTTTAGGATAACAGGGATATTCACAGTTAACCACTTTGCATCATCCTAGTGTCATCATTCTAGATTGCACGGAATTAGAGCAAGGAAACTTTTTTGTGAACAACAAAATATTGTGACGGAATCTGGATTTTTAGAGGCACACTTTATTGTAAATGGGCAGCAGAAGTTTTCGCACCGGCGTAGGAATGGCTGCTCCCAGCGCATCCTCGAATGTCAGCCAGATTGCTCCGTTCTCCCTCGCGGCGAGAGTGTGCGTGACGACTTGTAACGGCTGCGGATAGATGCGCAGCTTGAAATGGGTGAAACTGTGATCGAGTGGAGGCAGTTCCGGCAACGGGTGCGCTCTCAGGTCGAAGTGCCGGGCACAGTAGGCAGCGGCATTCTCACCCAGCGGCATTTCCGGCAGGCACCACAGTCCGCCCCAGATACCGGTGGGCGGGCGCTTCTCCAGCAATATTTCTCCGCGCCATAGTAACAACAATAGCACGGTTTCTTTTTGCGGCAGAGGTTTGCGCGGCTTGGCAGTGGGTAGTTTGTCGATACGCTTCTCCCTGAATGCAACGCAGTCTGGTTGCAGCGGACAGGCAGCGCACTGGGGTTTGCTGCGGGTGCAGATGGTCGCACCCAGATCCATCAGTGCCTGGGTGTAGCTTTCGATCTGCCCCTGGATTTTTTCCCTGGGGAGTAATTGTTCGGCCATCTGCCACAGCAGAGTCTCAGTTTTTCTTTCGCCGGGGTAGCCGTCGATACCAAAGCAACGGGCAAACACACGCTTGACGTTGCCATCGAGTATCGCGCAGTGCCCGCCATAAGCAAATACCGCGATGGCGGCGGCGGTGGAATGGCCGATGCCGGGGAGTTGTTGAATTGCTGCCAGGTCGCGTGGAAATTCACCGCCATGATGGCTGACGATCAACTGTGCTGCTTGATGAAGATTCCTGCCGCGCGCGTAATAACCAAGACCGCTCCATAGCGCCAGCACTTCGTCGAGAGGTGCCAGCGCAAGACTATTGATATCGGGGAAGCGTTGCAGAAAGCGCAGATAATAAGGTATGACCGTGATCACTTGGGTCTGCTGCAGCATGATCTCAGACAGCCAGATAGCATACGGGTCACGCGTATTCTGCCAGGGAAGATGGTGGCGACCGTGGAATTGTTGCCAGCGGATCAGTTTGGCGGCGAAGTTCACGCGGGGCAGGGTGAGCGGGATAAGAGTGGAGCGGGTGAAGGGAATCGAACCCTCATCGTAAGCTTGGGAAGCTTCTGCTCTGCCATTGAGCTACACCCGCAAGTGTGGCGATTTTACTTGCGTTGCCGATATTACTCAATCATTTGACGATTGCCCCAAGTTTTGACAAGGCGGGGACAGCAGCGTGCTTGCATACTTTTTCTGCTGGTAGGTGTAATCTGCTCTGTAGCAAGCTCGCTCAAAAAATTAAAATAAAATGCTGAAAAATAAGCGGTTAACTGCCGGGTTTAGGATCAGGCGTTGCGCCACTGCAATCAGCTAACGATTGAGTAATGCGGGCAACGCAAGTAGAATCGTCACACTTATAATGCAACTCAAGTGTTGGCACAGATACCGCAAGCTCACCCGATTCCAGATGCATCCTGAAATGATACAAGTCACCCTCAACGGCCAGCCCCAGCGCTTCGATACTCCGCTGAATGTCACGCAACTGCTGGAGCATATGGCGTTGCAAGGCAAACGCATCGCGGTCGAGCGCAACGGTGAAATCGTCCCGCGCAGTCAGTTTGACGAGCAGGTGCTGGCGGATGGCGACCGGCTGGAAATCGTGGTGGCAGTGGGCGGCGGTTAGGTTTTTTCGCAGTAAACGATTCAGGATTCCATGGACAATCTCATCATCGCTGGCAAAATTTATTCCTCGCGGCTGCTGGTCGGCACTGGCAAATACAAGGATTTCGCTGAGACGCGCGCGGCGATAGACGCGAGCGGCGCGCAGATCATCACGGTGGCGATCCGCCGTACCAACATTGGCCAGAATCCGAATGAGCCAAACCTGCTGGACGTGCTGCCACCATCGCAATACACCCTGTTGCCTAATACTGCCGGTTGCTACACGGTCGATGATGCGGTGCGTACCCTGCGGCTAGCGCGCGAGCTGCTGGATGGTCACAGCCTGGTGAAGCTGGAAGTACTCGGCGACCCGAAGACGCTTTTTCCCAACATGGTGGAGACCCTCAAGGCTGCAGAAATTCTGGTGAAGGAAGGCTTTCAGGTGATGGTTTATACTTCGGATGATCCCATCATTGCGCGACAACTGGAGGAGATCGGCTGTGTCGCGATAATGCCGCTGGCATCGCTGATCGGTTCCGGCATGGGTATTCTGAATCCGTGGAATCTACAGATCATTATCGACAATGCCAAGGTACCGGTGCTGGTGGATGCGGGAGTGGGCACGGCTTCGGATGCGGCCATCGCGATGGAACTGGGTTGCGACGGAGTGCTGATGAATACCGCTATTGCCGCCGCGCAAAAGCCGGTGTTGATGGCTTCCGCCATGAGAAAAGCGGTGGAGGCGGGACGCGAGGCTTATCTGGCCGGGCGCATGGCGAAGAAACCCTATAGTGCGAGTCCCAGCTCACCTGTCAGCGGTATCATCGCCAGCAGCGGCAAAGACCAAGCCGCCTGATTCCTGGTTGCTGTCGGATCATCTCAACCAAATGTCAGAACACCGTCCCATCCGCAGTTTTGTTCTCCGCCAGGGGCGCGTCTCCAATGCGCAGCGTCGCGCGCATGAAACCCTGCTGCCGCAATACGGCATCCCGTTCGCGGACAGCCTACTCGATTTGGATAAGGTTTTCGGCAGGAACGCACCCAGATTTCTCGAGATTGGTTTCGGCATGGGTGAAACTACCACCGCCATCGCCCAGGCGCATCCGCAGAATGACTATCTCGCCATCGATGTGCACACGCCTGGCGTGGGCAGCCTGCTGAAGCAGATTGGAGAGTCCGGCTTAACCAATCTGCGCATCATCCAGCATGACGCGGTGGAGGTATTGCAACAGATGCTGCCATCCGAGTGTCTCGATGGTACGCACATATTTTTCCCCGACCCCTGGCCTAAAGCGCGTCACCACAAGCGCCGCTTGATCCAGCCGCAATTCATTGCGCTGCTAAGCGAGCGTCTGAAGCACGGTGGCTATGTTCATGTTGCCACCGATTGGGAAGATTATGCTCAGCAGATTCTGCAAGTGCTGAGCAATGAACCGCAGCTTGTCAATACTGCTACGGATTACGCTCCGTGCCCGGAATACCGGCCCTCGACCAAGTTCGAGCAGCGTGGTTTGAAGCTGGGGCATGGAGTGTGGGATTTAGTCTTCCGCAGAAGATAAGCAAGCGTTCTATTTATACCTCGGTTTTCTCCGGCAAAAAAATCTGCAATAAATCGTTCAGAAAGCGCCGCCCCGCTAGAGTAGGCGTTATGCGCTGGTGATCGCGTATGATCAATCCACGCCGCTCCGCCTCGTCGAGTTGTTGCTGGATCGCGGTGAGCGGCAGACCAGTGTGTTGCTGGAACATTTCTGTGGCAAAGCCCGCAGTCAGGCGTAGTGCGTTCATCATAAACTCAAAGCCACGTTCGTCGCGCCCTACTTCATGTTGCTCTTGTAGCGGCGCATCTGCCAGCAGCGCACCCGCTGCTGTCCTGGCAAGGTATTCCCCCGGCTGTTTGTAGCGCATCTGCCGCACGATCTTGTTTGCGAAACTGATCTTGCTGTGCGCACCTGCACCGATACCGAGATAGTCACCGAACAGCCAGTAATTCAAATTGTGGCGCGATTCGCGCCCGGCCTGGG
>CAMDAX010000130.1 GCA_945888885.1 Nitrosovibrio sp. Nv4
TGCTAAAAACCGAGAATCCGGATTTGTACAAAAGCTTGAAGAAAGCAGCCAAATCGAAATAATCCCAGCGCGGTTCCTGCTGCTACTGGATTGTCGCTGTGCCGCCGTTGCGATCAAACAAAACGGAGTGTGAGCGTTACGGGTTGAGCTTTACGGTGAGTCCAAGGGTTTGGATGTCTGCACCGAATGACTCCATCCACGCTTGGCTCACTTTTGTGAGCCGTGGCGCTTCCTGTTGCATGGAGGTGCGCGCAAGTCCGTAGAGCAGCACCCCTTGCAACGGCACCTTTTCCCGCAGCAATTCTCCGACAAATTCCAGATAGGCGCTGGTTTCCGCTTCGACTGGCGGTATACCATCGATCTGAAACACGCAGGTCTGCAGCCAAGTGGGGCATAGGGACGCGGCTAGCTGCAAATTTTTTCGCATCCGCCGTAAGCTCATACCGGTATTGTTAATGCGCCGCCTTCCTGCCTGCGTAACACTATCCAGTTTGAACCAGACCTCGCCATTAAGATCCTTCATCCGGCATAAACCTGCCTGTACGCCATGCTGGTCAATCAGGCTACCATTGGTGATCAGCACCAACTTTAGCTCCTTGGGCAAATCAAAATCGCGCTTTACCTGCCCGATCAGCTCGATCACCTGCTCAAATTCTCTGGCACTGGTCGGCTCACCGTTACCAGACAAAGCAATATCATTGATGCGTCTTGCATCCAGTGGCACCTGTGTCTGCATAAAACAACCATGCAGAATTTCTTGCAGGAAGGTTCGCAACTCTGTTTCGAGTCTAATCAAATCAATCACCGGCGCCGTACCACGTTTAAGCTCTGGTACCTGACAATAGATGCAGCGCCAGTTGCAAGCATTGTTGGGATTAAGATTGACACCCACCGATACGCCGCCGGCGCGGCGCGACACTACCGGGTAAATGTAGGTCATCCCCGCACTGTCGCGACTATGGTCAACGATATTCAATAGTTTGGAAGTGCGTTGCAATGTTACAATCCCTTCAATGTTAATCACCCGCAGGCTGGAATTCGACGCTGGCCACCGCATCCCTTCCCACAATAGTCAGTGCCGCCACCTGCATGGCCATCGCTACGCCATTGAAATCACCTTGTCCGGTGATATTATTGCTGACGAAGGCGTTTCTGAGCAAGGTATGGTGATGGATTATTCAGAAGTAAAGCGCATTGCCAAAACCGCATTGGTAGATGAGTGGGATCATGCTTTTCTGGTATATCTAAAAGATGTGAAAGTATTACAGTTTTTACAATCCCTTGAAAACCATAAAACGGTAGTACTGGATGTGCCGCCCACTGCGGAAAATCTGGCGCTTACCGCATTTCATATACTCGATGCCGCCTATCAGGACCATTATGGTAATCATCTCAGGCTGGAGCAGGTACGCCTGTTTGAAACACCCAACTGCTGGGCAGATGCCATGCGCGTAAGAATCTGATAGTAACTGCCGGGCAGGTGCGCTCGTCCGCAATGCAACACCCAAATTGCTAGCGTGAGGCCTCTCAAGTAAGCTCTGCTACACAGTAATAGCCGCAGGCGGTATAACTAAGATCTGTCGTGGTCATCCCTTTCCTGCCAGGCAAGAAACAAAACAGCAATCACGATGATCACAACCGGCAGGATGACATAAAAACCAAGTGCATGACCCATTCCCTCATCTTGGCCATGGGACGAAGAGGTGCTGATTATTTTATAGCCGTGCATTATGCTGACCATGAATACGGCGACCAGTCCAGCGATACGGCGGTTCCGGATCAAGGCCCGGCCGGTTATCAGGTCGAGCAGATGTGCGGCGTAGTAACCGATGAAATAGATCGCGATGTAGAAGATCAAAGCACCCATCAGAGTCCTTGGAATTTTCTATCCATTGCCAGCAGTATCTGGCGGAGAGAGAGGGATTCGAACCCTCGGTACGGTTGAAGCCGTACGCACGCTTTCCAGGCGTGTACCTTAAACCACTCGGCCATCTCTCCGATCAAAGGAATCCGGCTGACCGGAACCAATAAGGCCGCAAAGGATAAACCAGAATAGGTTTGCGGGCAAATTTTCCGGGTAGGGTATTATTAATGTCTGATGCTGATTCTGGCTTATGGTGGATTGATCCGGTAGTGTATCCGATCAATCTTCAACCGTTTGCCACTGGATGTTCATGCTCCAACCAGCTTTCCAAGCCCAAGGCATTGAGGTCAATATCCATGCGTAACAGGCTATAAATTTCTTCCTGTTGCAGTTTGCAGCCATGCGCTGTTAGTCGCTGTAACAATAACTCTCCAAGTTCTTCCACCAGTACTGCGTGTCTGTCAGGAATATGATCGCGCGTCTTTCTAGCTATTGCCACATGGGCATCAATCAAGTTGTGCATCTCTCCGACATGACGCGGCAAATGGCTGATACGACCGTAATGGGTGAGGAAGACATAGTCTGGGTCGTAGCTCATCAACCGATCCAAGGAGGCATGTGCCGCAACAGGGTCAAACTGTACTGGAGTAGTGGTCGGAAATACAAACTCCATTCCATTTACGTCAAATTCACGATAGGAGACGCCAAATGTGTCGCCGGCGAAAAATGAGCGGCTCTGTTCGTCAAAGATGCAATAGTGATGACGTGCATGGCCTGGTGTGTCGAGAAACAACAACGATCTGCCGTTAAGATCAATGTGGAATCTATCCGGCGCTTCAATGATGCGATTTGTATCCACTGGGCATATCTTGCCATATGTGCGACCGAATTCCGCTTCGCCATAAACCGCCGTGGCACCTGCGATGAGTCTGGTGGGGTCAGCCATATGGCGCGCGCCACGCGGATGCACTACCAGTTTCGCATTGGGTAAATGCTGCATGAATTCACCTGCGCCACCGGCATGGTCGAGATGTATGTGGGTTAGAAACACATAGGCTACATTTTCAGTTGCGATATTTTTTTGCCGTAATACTTCAATTACACCGGGAACGGAAAATGTGGTTCCGGTATCCACCAGCGCAGCAGTGTCACCCTCGACGATCAGATGGATCGCAACAAGTCCTGGACGGTGATATTGTGCATCAATAGTGCTGATGCCATTATCGTAGTCGGTGATGCGGGGTAGTATCATGAATGCTTGTTTCCCGGATTATTTTATCGGTTGCTGCAATTGTTCAAGTATTGCCGGATTCTCCAGAGTGGAAACATCCTGGGTGATTTCTTCTCCCCTGGCAATGGCGCGCAGCAATCGGCGCATAATTTTGCCGGAGCGGGTCTTGGGCAGATTGTCGCCGAAGCGAATCTCGTCAGGTTTGGCAATCGAACCGATTTCTTTAGCCACCCAGTCACGTAACTCGGTGGAGATTTTGCGCGCATTCTCACCCTGAGGGCGCATACCTTTAAGCACCACGAACGCTATTACCGCCTCACCCTTGATATCATGAGGCTTGCCCACCACTGCAGCTTCAGCCACCAAGGGATTGGCCACCAGTGCCGATTCGATTTCCATGGTGCCCAAGCGGTGACCAGAAACATTCAGTACATCATCGATGCGTCCCATGATCCAGAAATAGCCGTTTAGATCACGGTTGGCAGAATCGCCGGCCAAATAATATTTTCCACCCAAATCTTGCGGGAAATAGGTTTTTCGGAAACGCTCCGGGTCGCCCCACAGGGTACGTGCCAATGATGGAAACGGGCGCTTGATGACCAGGAACCCACCCTTGCCATCTTCCACTTCATGACCAGCTTCATCCACGACAACCGCCATGATGCCGGGTAATGGGAAAACACAAGAACCAGGTTTGAGCGGCATTGCACCGGGCATGGGAGCGATCATGTGCGAGCCAGTTTCAGTTTGCCACCAGGTGTCCACAATAGGACAGCGGGATTGACCCACCACGGTGTAATACCACATCCATGCTTCCGGGTTAATGGGCTCACCTACTGAACCCAGCAAGCGCAATGAGGATAGATCATATTGCCTGGGCAAATCCGGACCTGATTTGATAAGTGAGCGGATTGCGGTTGGTGCGGTGTAGAAAGTAGTTACCTTGTGATCCTGTATGATTTTCCAGAAACGACCTGCATCGGGATAAGTTGGGACACCCTCAAACATGATCTGGGTAGCGCCCATCGCCAGAGGACCGTAGGCAACATAACTGTGGCCGGTAACCCAACCCACGTCAGCCGTACACCAGAAAATATCGGTAGGTTTGTAATCGAAAACCCATTTCATGCTTATCATTGCACCGAGCAAGTAGCCAGCAGACGAATGCTGCACTCCCTTGGGCTTGCCGGTGGAACCTGAGGTGTAAAGAGTAAACAGCGGATGCTCGGCGTTGACCCATTCTGGCTCGCAGGTATCATCTTTGTCCTTGATGAGATCGTGCCACCAGACATCGCGCGGGGCATGCCATTTCACATCTTTGCCGGAACGTTGGTAAATCACCACGGATTTCACCGAATCAGCCCCATCCATGGCAAGTGCCTCGTCTACTGCGGATTTCAGCGGAATAGCCCGACCGCCACGGATTTGTTCGTCGGCAGAAATAACGGCTACTGCACCAGCATCGATAATGCGCTCATGCAGGCTTTTGGCAGAGAAACCACCAAATACCACTGAATGGATTGCACCGATACGCGCGCAGGCCTGCATCGCCACTACCGCTTCAATACTCATCGGCATATAGATGATGACACGATCACCTTTAGCGATGCCGAGTGATCTGAGTCCGTTAGCAAATTGGCATACGCGGCGATAAAGATCGCGGTAAGTAGATTTGGTAACTTTACCGTCATCTGCCTCGAAAATGATGGCAACTTTGTCCGGCTGGGTAGCGAGATGGCGGTCGAGACAGTTGAATGAAATATTCAGTTCGCCATCGTCAAACCACTTGAAGAACGGATGATTGCTTTCGTCCAACACTCTGGTAAAAACCTTGTGCCACAGAATTTGTTCCTGCGCTAGCTTGCCCCAGAAGCCCTGATAATCTCTCTCGGCCTCTGTGCATAATGCATGGTAGGCACCTGTGCCAGCCACGTTGGCCTGTTTCACAAATGCCGTGTCAGGAGGGAAAATGCGGGTTTCATGCAAAATGGATTTAATTGCGGACATAGCGCCTCTCCGGGGATTTTTTCTTGAGTAAAGTCTATCTTCAAAAAAGGTGGATCATTCACATTAACTGAATGCAGCCAACCTTTACATCTTCGCACGGAACAGCTTGTGTTGCCTCTATTGTTGACATTAAAGTGGGTAGCGCACAGGCCAAATTTTGCCTATAGTACACATCTGGATAACAAGACTAGACCTGAGAAATGCCTCGTTACACCAGTAATACAGCCTGAACTTTATGAAGCATCTATTTCATTAATTATAAATTTTTGCTAAAATACGCATGTAATTTTTTATGGGCTTT
>CAMDAX010000131.1 GCA_945888885.1 Nitrosovibrio sp. Nv4
AAGCCTGCAGCCAATCATCCCTGGAGAAACATGCCTGTCGGCAAGTCCGCCAACGACGGGCAGCGAGCAGCACCGTAGCAAAGAAAATCAGGAAAAGCGGACATTTCTATTTTGCAGAAAAGCGGACATTTCTATTTAGCGTTGACAGATAAATTCGTTTCTCAGTTTTATCCGCCGCGCGCAACGATCTCTTTTATGCTTGCTGCCGGTCTTGCAAAGCAACGCTGCAACCTCCATTATGCATTTCGTCCATTTGATTAATCGGAAACTACTATGACGGTGCATCTCAAGTCTCCACAGGAAATCGAGAAAATGCGGGTCGCTGGCAAGCTCGCATCAGAAGTACTGGATTACATCACACCTTTTGTCAGGCCGGGAGTTACCACCGCCGAGCTTGATACGCTGTGCCATGATTACATGGTCAACGTGCAGGAAACCATCCCTGCCCCGCTTAATTATGCGCCGCCGGGATATTCACCATATCCGAAATCTATTTGTACTTCGGTTAATCATCAGGTGTGTCATGGCGTGCCGGGCGAGAAAAAGCTGAAAGCTGGCGATATCGTCAACATTGATGTAACTGTCATCAAGAATGACTACCATGGCGACACCAGTCGTATGTATTACGTGGGTGAGCCGCCAATCCAGGCCAGGCGTCTGTGTGAGATCACTTACGAATCAATGTGGCGCGGCATTGAGGAAATTAAACCAGGCAGATATCTGGGTGATATCGGTCACGCCATCCAGAGCTTCGCTGAAAGCCGGGGGTGCAGTATAGTCAGAGAATTCTGCGGTCATGGCATCGGCACAAAATTCCATGAGGATCCACAGGTACTCCACTATGGACGTGCAGGAACCGGACTGCAGCTCAAAGCTGGCATGATCTTTACGGTTGAGCCGATGGTCAATGCAGGCAAGGCACCCATACGCCAACTGGCCGACGGCTGGACCATTGTCACCAAAGACCATAGCCTGTCGGCGCAGTGGGAGCATACTGTGCTGGTTACCGAAGTTGGATATGAAGTGCTAACGCTGTCTGCCAGCTCGCCACCAAAACCTGCGTTCAGTTCCTGAGCTGCATGCATGACCTCATTGCAGATCCGCTGCCAAAGCCACTAAACGTTGTGGAGGGCAAGAGGATACTGCTGCAGGGCCGTAAATTATTATACCAGCGCTACCATGAGAACAAGAACGGCGCAGCTCTGCTGCGTAATCATTGCCGACTGGTAGATCGCCTGCTGCGTCAAGTATGGCGTGAAACGGCGCTACCCGCTTCTATCGCACTGCTGGCAGTAGGTGGTTACGGACGTGGCCAGCTTTTCCCGGGTTCCGACGTAGACCTGCTGGTACTGCTCCCTGCCGGAGAAAATGGCATAGATGTGGCAACCGGGACTATCAAGTCCCGACTGGAACAATGGGTTGGGTTGTTGTGGGATATGGGGCTGGAAGTGGGGCACAGCGTCCGTACACTCACTGAATGCGCAGAAGAAGCGGCCAAAGACATCACGGTACAGACCAGTCTGTTGGAAGCACGCCAACTCGCCGGAAACGGTCAGTTGTTCAGCGAGTTTTCGCACGCCATGCAGGCTGCACTTGACCCGCGTGTATTTTTCAACGCCAAACAATTGGAGCAACGGCGGCGTCATAGCCGCTATCACGATACGGCCTACAATCTTGAGCCCAATTTGAAGGAGAGTCCCGGCGGCCTACGGGATCTACAAAATATTTTGTGGGTCAGCCGGGCTGCCGGGCTAGGAAAGTCCTGGACAGATCTCGCCAGAGGTGGATTTATCACTCAACAGGAGGCCCGCCTCGTACAGCGTCACCAAACTATCCTGCAGGACATACGCATCCGGCTACATTACCTTGCAGGGCGGCGTGAAGACCGGCTGCTATTTGATTACCAGACTCCACTCGCCGAAGAATACAACATAACCGACAGATCACCACGTCGGGCGGGTGAAATACTGATGCAGCGTTACTACCGTGCTGCCAGAGCGGTGACACAGGTCAACTCTATCCTGTTACTCACGCTGAAAATGGAAGTCTTTCCGGGTGTAGTCGCAGCCCCGGTTATTATCAATGAGCGTTTCCAGAAACGCGGCGAATTATTGGAAGCACGCAACGAAAATATTCTGCGGCAAGACCCAAGCAAGATTCTAGAAAGTACGTTGTTACTGCAACAGCATCCAGAATTAAAAACCCGTAGTGCAGCCACTCTGCGGGCGCTATGGCGCGCTGCACCGCTCATCAATGCAGCATTCCGGCACGATCCATACAATTGTGCTCTGTTCATGGAAATCATGCGTCAGCCACGCGGACTCACGCATGAATTGCGTCTTATGAATCGCTACGGCGTACTGGGGCGCTATATTCCGGCATTTGGGCGCATCGTCGGTCAGATGCAGCATGACCTGTTCCATGCCTATACCGTGGATGAGCATATCCTGATGGTAGTGAGAAACCTGCGCCGTTTCATGGTGCCCGAATTCGTCCATGAATATCCGCTATGCAGTCGGCTCATCAGTGAGTTTGATCGGCCGGAAGTGCTCTATCTTGCTGGACTGTTCCACGACATTGCGAAAGGGCGCAACGGCGATCACTCACAGCTTGGCAAAACAGATGCCATGCAATTCTGCAAGCGGCATCAAATGTTGGTGGAAGATATGGAACTGGTCGCGTGGCTGGTGGAGAATCATTTAGTGATGTCAGCCACGGCACAAAAACAGGATTTGTCTGATGCGAACGTAATCTCAGGCTTTGCCCGGCGCGTTAGGGATGAACGCCGCCTCATTGCGCTTTACCTGCTCACCGTTGCCGATATCCGTGGCACCAGCCCAAAAGTGTGGAATGCATGGAAAGGCAAGCTGCTGGAAGATTTGTTCTGGGCGACGCAGCGGCAATTGAGCGGTGTGCCAGCTCATGCCGGCGGCACGCTGGAACATCGCCGGGAGGAGGTGCTGAAATTGATGCGGCTCAATTCTATTCCTGTCGGCGCGCATGAACGGTTCTGGGCAGAACTGAATACAACTTACCTACTACAACACGACCCGCAGGAAATTGTTTGGCATATACACCATTTAAATGATCGGGTAAAATCACTGGTGCCAGTGGTAAAAGCGCGTATCGCACCAGCTGAAACAGGCATTCAGATAATGATCTATGCTCCCGACCAGAAGGACCTATTTGCGCGCATTTGCAGTTTTTTTGAGCGTATCAATTACAGCATTGTCGAAGCAAAAATTAATACCACTCGCCATGGCTATGCTCTTGACAGCCTTCTGGTACTTATCCCAGCAAATGTGGTGGAGCATTGCAGCAATGTAATTAGTTTTATAGAGCAGGAGTTGGCACAGCAACTGGAAAATCAGACTCCCCTGGAGCCCCCATTACCAAGGCGCTTGAGCCGTCATCTCAAGCATTTTCCGATCACACCGGCAGTCGATATCGAACCCGATGAAAAAAGTGTCTACCACGCTCTGTCAATTGTTGCTGGGGATCGTCCGGGATTGCTGTCGCGTATTGCGCAGGTGCTGGTACATTTTGGTGTAAATGTGCACAGCGCCAAGATCAACACCCTGGGCGAACGCGCAGAGGATACCTTTCTGATTACAGATAAGATATTGAACGAAGCGACAAATTTGATCCAGCTGAAAACGGAGTTGCTAAAAGCTTTACAGACTGCGGATGAAACTAGTCAGGCAAAACCGGAGGAATGCCAGAATTGAAATCAGGCGCTTCTGGCAAGATCCGGTTCCCGCTTATGGCTAGGTTCAGTGCAGCGTCATTGCTTCCTCGCGCTCGCAGTCGAGATCCGCGCAATAATTCTCGTAGACTCCATCAAGGAATTCCCACAGTGCATCGCAGGCCCGAGTAGTCGCAGCCAGTACCTCAGCCTGCTTTTCCGGAGTATCGGCGAAACGCTTGATCAACACCCATTCCGCCTGCGAATGATGTACGTCAGCTTCCTGATGCACCGTGAAAAATTCGTAACTTTCGGGATCTTTCATTCCATAAAATCTGGCCAGACCGTCAATCTTTACCGCAGCAATTTCGGGCACCTGCGATTCGAACGCATGCAGCGCTGCCAAACCCGCATAGAACGGCTGATTCAGGCAGATATCCCGAAACGTTGCAACCAGCTTGGCCGTGCTCGGCAATGCTGCCGCTTCAGCCAAGCTTTTATCGCTTGAGCCTAGCGCAAGTGCAAAAGTCTTCCACAACGCCGGATGATTTTTCTCGCCATGCTCCTCGCTGATCAAATTCTTCAATACTTCCTGCCGTACGCTGATGTCGCCGCTGTTGCTTTCAGTGTGCATATGCGGCGTGTTGAAATGCACCGCACTCAAATAAGTTGGCTCAGCCAGCACGTTATGAAAATATTGTTCCGCGTATTGGCGCAATTGTTCCTTGGACAGCTTGCCTTGGGTCCAGGCCACATAAAAAGGATGTTTGAGCAAACTCCGCCCGCCAATAATGGCGTCAATCTTTTGCTTGAGAGTTACATTGGTTGTCATAGTTTTTCCTGTTGAACAGAGATGGGTGATTGGTAGACGTATCATCGCCAAATAAGATCGCCAAGTCAAATTTTGGTAAGCTGTGAACGTCAAATCTTGGTAAACGCTGTTCTGACTTCTAACCGATAAAACAGCTGCGCGCATAAAACAATCAATTCCAGGTTCCATCACCAGCCAATTAACGGCTACACTGCGGTTTTATCTGTTTCCGGACAAATTTATGGATGAGCAATCAAGCCTGCTAGTACTGTTCACCAGCAGCTTCCTTGCCGCTACATTACTTCCCGGTGGCTCGGAAGCAGTGCTGTTTGGCGTTTTAACTACTCACCCTCAACTCTACTGGCCTGCTCTGGGAATTGCTTCGTTGGGCAATACCCTGGGTGGAATGAGCTCGTATGCTATTGGGCGGTTTTTACCCGATGAAAAAGCACTGTTGAAAAAATCCGGCGGCAATATACGTGGACTGGAGTGGGTACATAATCATGGTAGCCCTGTATTGTTGTTGGCTTGGGTGCCGCTGATCGGCGACCTGTTGTGTGTCGCAGCGGGATGGCTGCGGATAAACTGGTTGTGGGCCATGCTATTTATGGCTGTGGGAAAATTTGCACGTTACTGGATAATCGCGGCGGCTATCGTTTGATAATTTTCAACCTGCCCAACAAGCAAGCTGGCATCCACTGGCTTGTTTGTTGGGCTCCTGTTCAACCTAAAAAACTCAGTTCGCTCTAGACAATCCCCCTGTAAGTCATGCAGTCTATGAGTTTGATAACAAATAGAGGAGTCACCCAATGGGTATCGGTGTCCGGTGCCACTCAAAGGTAACACCTCAACAACGGCTCAAGCTGGCGCTTATAGAG
>CAMDAX010000132.1 GCA_945888885.1 Nitrosovibrio sp. Nv4
GGCCATTTCTGCTGCCTGCTCAGCGTACATAGGCTAGCTATGGACTTCTCCCAACCAGCAAAACTGCCTCGCATCCTGCCTCACCATCATCTCACGTCCTAATGGATTATCTGGGTTAAAGGGGATGAGCTGTTCGCCGTGATCGGCGGTATATTCAGCGGGTTAAAGTCACGTGAAAGGAGTTGTCCATACGCCTTTTAAGCACCGGGAAGCGGTGTCCGAGTAAAATGGAGTACGACCCTGTAGCCTGACACAGGGGGGAAGGGGAGGGCTGCTGGATGAGCGCTGGAATAACGGAAGTGGCGCGCATGTGTGGCAACGGTGTTCAGTATTGTCCCATGAGCCTTATCTCATCTTTGACAGCTATGACCCCCTTGATGCCGCTGGCAATTTCGATTGCCTTGGTTCTGGCGCCGATGGTGCTGATGAAGCCGCTTAACCGAACCATACCTTTGGAAGTTTCGACGCTGATCTTCTCCCTGCGCAAGGAGGGTTCGTTGAGAATTGCCTCCTTTATCTTGGCAGTAATGACGTCGTCGTCGATGAATTTGGTTGCCTGCTCCTGTTTTGGCGTCGACGCACCAGACTGAGGTAATTCATTCAGAGATTGTGCAGCGGACTTACCCGTTTGCTCGTCATCGCCTCGTTTCACTTTCAAACTGGAATCGGAATTGGAATAAGGTAGCAAGATTTGAAAGCTGGAGCATCGTGTAAATTCCCGTTACCGTTAACGTTGCCATTATGTGAAAATATGCGAATGAAGATAACCTATGGAACGCTGGCGTTATGAGCATGGAACGCATCTATAGTTTTGCACCGATTTCAGATAGGAATGCAGAGATCCTCATCCTTGGCAGCATGCCGGGGTGCGCATCGCTGGCAGCTGGTCAATACTACGCACATGCCCAAAATGCGTTCTGGCGGATCATTTCCGAGCTGCTCCAGTTTGATCCAGATTCTTCCTACGAGATGAGAGTGCAGGCTCTGAAATCGGCCCGGATTGCACTGTGGGATGTGCTCCGGTCATGCCGGCGCGAGGGTAGTCTGGATTCGATGATTGAGGCTGATACGCAGACTGCGAACGACTTCCATGCATTCTTCCGCACCCACCCGCAGGTCACGCATGTGTTCTTCAACGGTGCAAAAGCGGAAGCCTGTTTCAGACGGCATGTGCTGCGAGAGATTGACGGCAGATCCACCCGTTATACGCGCCTTCCGTCCACCAGTCCGGCGAATGCTTCGATGTCTTTTGCACGTAAGCTTGATGCATGGCGGGCAATACCGTTGCCCAACGAGTCCATCAGCGC
This sequence comes from Nitrosovibrio sp. Nv4, assembly GCA_945888885.1. Taxonomy (GTDB): domain Bacteria; phylum Pseudomonadota; class Gammaproteobacteria; order Burkholderiales; family Nitrosomonadaceae; genus VFJL01. The sequence goes on from CAMDAX010000132.1 coordinate 1,308, forward strand.
ATCGGCAGGCTTGATGTTGCAACCTCAACTGTGACACTTTCATATTTGACGGGCGCCTAACCCCATGACCATTGCTCCCAACCGCCACTGGGCGTTGCTCGCGGGACCAGTGCTTGCGGCTGCGGTGGCGACGGCCATGAGCTTGTCCGGATGGGAGTCCAAAGCATGCTGGACCGGTGCAGTGGCAATTCTGTGCGTGGTCTGGTGGATCTTCGAACCTATTCCTATCCCCGCCACTTCAATCATTCCGTTAGCAGTTTTTCCGCTCGCCGGTGTCCTGCCACAGGAGAAAATAGCCAGCGCCTATGGCAGCGATCTAATCTTATTGTTGCTCGGTGGATTCATCATTTCTACCGCCATGGAGCGCTCCGGCGCGCACCGCCGTATTGCCCTGGGTATGGTTGGCCTGGTGGGTGGACACAGTAGTCGCCGCATTGTGTTAGGTTTCATGTGCGCAAGCGCAGTACTGAGTATGTGGATATCGAATACGGCAACGGCGCTAATGATGCTGCCGATTGCGCTCGCGGTGATTGAACGCAGCCAGGACAAAAAACTGGCCATGCCGCTGCTGTTGGCGATTGCCTACGGCTGCAGCATCGGCGGTCTGGGCACACCCATCGGAACGCCGCCGAATCTGGTATTCATGCAGCAATATCAGATATTCACCGGCAGCACGATCAGCTTCACGCAGTGGATGAGTTGGGGGTTGCCAACGGTTTTACTCATGCTACCGCTGGCAGGTTTGTGGCTGACGCGCAACCTGAACTACTATGGCGAACTGGTCATTCCCCCGCCTGGTGCCTGGCGCCCGGAGGAGCGCCGTGTGCTGATCGTCTTCGGCCTCACCATCCTGGCTTGGGTGACACGCATTGAACCCTTCGGCGGCTGGAGCACCTGGTTCGATCTCAAGGGTGCCAACGATGCCGCAGTAGCATTGATCGCGGTAGTCGTGATGTTCCTGGTTCCCAATGGTCGCGGTGGCAGGCTGCTGGATTGGGAGACCGCCGAGAAGGTGCCTTGGGGTATTCTCATTCTCTTTGCAGCAGGCATTGCCATCGCGCATGCATTCGTTGAGTCTGGCATCTCCAGCTTTATCGGCGGCCAGTTGACCACTCTTGCCAGCCTGCACCCGCTGATCATCATTGCAGTCATCGCGCTGGCGGTAACCTTTCTCACCGAAACTACCAGCAACACGGCGACCACCGTCTTGTTGATGCCGATTCTTGCATCGGCAGGCGTTGCGGCGAGTGTCGACCCCAGTCTGCTGATGGTACCGGCAGCCATGAGTGCCAGTTTCGCTTTCATGCTACCGGTTGCAACTGCACCCAATGCCATCATTTTCAGCACCGGTAAGGTGCCCATTGCCAGTATGGCGCGTGAAGGGCTCGTGCTCAATTTTATCGGCGCTGCGGTAATTACCCTGGTCTGCTATGTTGTGGTCGCGTAGCACGCAACGGCGCTTCCTTCACCTTGATGCCTGCACTTGCCTGTGGCAAGATGCGGGGGGGGATTTCATAGCGTCGTTAGCTGAGCAAATCTAAGAGATAGGTATCGGAAAATGAGCTGGCTTGAAAATATCGAACTGAGCGGGGCGGTGGTAACGCTTGAGCCGCTCGACATGTGTCATGTCGAGCCTTTGCAGGCTGCAGTAATGGACGGAGAGTTCTGGAAGCTCTGGTTTGCGCGAGTACCTTCACCGGATCAGATGGCAAACTACGTGATGCATGCTGTCACAGATGCGAAAGAGGGGAATATCGCATTTGCTGTCAGGCTCAATGAAACCAACAGGATAGTCGGCACTACGCGCTTTTATAATGTCGATGAATTGAACAGAAGACCGATGCTTGGTTACACGTGGTATGCAAAATCGGTATGCAGGACGAGGGTCAACAGCGAAACCAAATTATTGCTGTTGCAGCATGTCTTCGAACAGAAAGAAGCCATTGCAGTAGAATTCAGGACACATTTTTTCAATCAGACATCCAGAATTTCAATTGAAAGACTGGGGGCAAAACAAGACGGGATTTTGCGCAACCACCAGATAATGCCTGACGGCTCAATCCGGGATACCGTTGTCTATTCGATATTGCAGCATGAGTGGCCATCGGTCAAAAATAGCCTGCTGAGCAGATCCGGCTAACTATCACCGCAAGGAGATACGAAGTGAAACAAACTCATCGGTTGTGCATGCTAGCCCTGCTGTCGCTGGTTGTTGCCGGATGCGCCACGACAAAAGGAACAATTGCAGGTGGCAAATACCAGTCTCCTCTCAACAATTTCTCAGTGGCCTTGCCTGGCTGGACGGGCTTGAAGATAAAGGATCAGAACGACGCTAATGGGGGAAGCGTCTCTTTCCATGACAGTCTCGGTAATCTCTGGGCGATAACGTATTTGCGCTTACCTGCTGGTTCTGATGCAGCATTCATAGATGACGAGAAACGTTATGTGGCCTATCGCGATTACTTTAACAGTATTGCTGTGCCGACATTTTCCAGCCGAACGTCAAAAGGCATACGTACAGTGCGCGAGGAATTTTTGGGTGAAGGCAAGAACAGGATCTATTTTGCGCTGATCGATCTTCCTGAAGGATCCATGTTGATTGACCCCAAAGAGAACCAGCGATTCGACGCCATAAAGGGACTGCTCATTTTCGACAGGAACGGATTCATGTACATGGTCGAGAACGAAATGAGTTCTGTTTTCGGCCGAGTGGATCCATCTACCTTGACTACCAAACAGCTTGAGCCGTTGCAGGAAATATTGAAACGGTTAAAAGACAGCATATTTTTTAAATAAAAAAGGGGGCTCTAATAATTCAAAGCTCTAAACAAGGTAAGGTAGAAACAAAAAATGTAGACGCGGGATTTAGTCTCTATGCATGAAATCATTTTTTGTAAGCAATAACGCATTATGACGAAATCCGGATTTAGAGATAGCCCGAATTATTTTAAGAAAGGACACGCACTAATAGGTGCGACATTCAACCAATGATTGGAAATTAGATGAACGGATACCTTGTACAACTCAACTTTGTTTCCTTCATCAAATTTAATTCTGTCGCATTTTGTTGCGCCAATACGCTGCTCTCCCCATTTAACGCGCTTCTCTATTTTCAGAGTGACGATATTGCTACAGGGTTTCTCGCCCTTTTTCTGGCACCATTTGCCGGCCTTTTATTTGGGGTGCTTATTGGTATTCTAGGATTTCCCCTATATAAATTTCTGATCAGCCGCAGCCAGTTTCTTGCAGCTCTTTCCGGCAGATTTCAGGACATATCAGTTAATTCTGCTGACCGCGACGTTCAAATTACAGCTGAGGCCACCATGGATGCGGATCCCAAGAGCGCATCGAAAGATTGACTCTAGCGCTTGGGATGGATCCCCAGTCACTGGCAACTACCGCAATTCGACTGCCATGCTACGGGTGAATCCAAAACAATATGTTTCGTTATTTACAATTTGCAGATACTAGCCTATCTTTATCTCAAGAGTTCCCATTGAAAACCAAAGCTACTTTTGAAGAAGTCTTATCTCGTATTCCCGGTCCCATCACCGAGGGTTGGCCGATGGGCGAGCGCTTTGCTATTGCGCTCGCTCACGGATCGATGTCAATTGAGTATTACGCCCCGATCGGCGATGACCCACAAACCCCACACGAGCAGGATGAGGTTTATTTTATTCATCGCGGAATAGGCAAACTTGTCATCGGTGGCAAGCGCCATTCGTGCAAGGCGGGTGATTGCCTATTCGTGGCAGCAGGCGTTGAGCATCGCTTCGAGAATTTCTCCAGTGATTTTGGAACATGGGTCGTGTTCTGGGGGCCAAAGGGCGGTGAGAGTATTTGATCTATGATGCCGCGCTAGTCGTGAAGCTAGTCTGAACGTTTCATCCAATGATGGATGTATTTAGTGGGGTATTTGAATATTGATCCATACAAACCATCCTTGGATGAGATGGGCCTGTAGAGAAATATGCGGAAAATTAT
>CAMDAX010000133.1 GCA_945888885.1 Nitrosovibrio sp. Nv4
AATCTGAAATACTTCCTTTGCAAGATCAACACCTATCGTAGTAATCTTCATGGCGGACGCTCCTCTCTATTTTAGTGGGCTTTACTGCACCACTACTTTGGCACTTTGATGCCGTTTAGGGTAGTGGGCGTCCATTCCATTACTGTAGATCTAGCTCTAAATGCCATGAATAACTCGAACCCGGCTCCTTTTGCTCATTTACAGAAAGAAAAGCTGGTAGCATGGAGCTATTTGCCACTTGGAAGATTAAAAACAGAGGGAACCTCAAAATTTTTCGGTTCCGATCTTAAATAGGGAGGAGAATGAAATGGACTTCGTTTTGCTAATTATCGGTGGAATTCTGCTTCGGTACTGGCATACTGACATGACGGTAGATAGATTTGAACGTCCCAGATTTCTGCATGAACATGGGCAAAAAGTGGCCATCCTCGGGCTGACGCTAGTTAGCTAGTTATACTGAGAGCTTACCAGTTTTTTAGTTCTTAATGAACAGAAGGGGCAAGGTTAAGTTGCTCTAATGATCTAATATTTTTATGCTAGGTGGGTGATGGGACTTTTTGATAGGTTTAGCAAGCCTAAGACGACGCGATACCGTGTCACCTCAATGGTTGCATCGTTTATAGAGTACGTAATAAACGATGCCGGGATAGATGTTCTGGGTGCCCGTAGCATCGTTCTGAGGCATGACTTTGGCATCAGCTTAGGGGTCAAAACACAATCGAGAGGCGGTGATATTCTTGCTGTGGTGCAACCTAATGAGCTAGGATTGTTCGTCGACTTGCGGGAGTCGTTTTCTGAAATTGATGAGAAAACTCGGCGGCAGTTCATGGCGCTGGGAGTCTTCAAAGAGTCTATTGACAGAATTGCCTATGCCGTGGCAGACGAATTTTCCAAGCAGTCACCTGAATTCAAACGGTTGGCATAGGTGGACCGTTTGGTTAACAAAGGCTACCAAGGCCGATATATTGAGAGCGTTTGAAAAAATAGGAGTTACTCTGATGCATTAAGGTTTAGCCCCTTACCTGACGATCCAGTCTATGCGGCACTTCGACGCTTTGAAGATCAGCGTCCGCAGATTTATAAGGCATGGTCTTGGTGATTGTGGATATTCTGGCAAAGATTAAAGCCTGCAGGAGCCCGGACGTTTCAACTTACAGGGGAGTAACGATGGGATTTTTTAGTTCACTTCTAGGCTGGGACCAGTCAATGGGGGCGGTGAATGCGGTGCTCGCAAGTCACTTCATAGAAAAAGCAGATCGCCTCGATAGGAAAAGAGTCGCACGGGAGGTCTTTAACATCATCACGAGCGTCCGAGGGGGGCAACCACTAGAGGCCATACTGAATGAAATCAGTAGAGAATCGTACGTGGTTCAAATGAACTTCATCGCACTGGCTTGTGATAACCTAGGCATTGATCCTCCAGTTCGCAACAATGTATGGACGCGTGTAGCAAATCCCTATCGGATAGGAACACAAGTTGACGCGACTCGTATTGCGGCTGCAATTGACGCGATTGCAATAGATGATGGAGTAGAAATCTCTTGGCCGGGAGATGATACTAGGATTGATTTTAATAAAATGTATAGCGAAGGTACGCTTTGTTAAACGCACCTCATTTTTGACACCCTCCACCATCCAGGACACCCTCAATACTGAGGTCAGCTGGCAATAGTAGATTCCAACGGATTAAGCAGCGAGTAATTATTTTTCATAGTATCGCTGCGTGAAAACAACACGATAGGCATCCAGAATAACGAAGCTCACTGACGGAACTCGGCCGTATAAGTAGAAGTTTTGGAGGGTAAGTAAGAAAGGATCCTGTTACAAATACCCATCACTATATTATGGTTAGTATTTCCCCCTAGAAGTGGAAATTCAGCGGCAAGAACTCGACACTGGAAAGTAGCCATTGGTGATAGGTAGTTCAGTAGACATTGACTATCACTTGTATGGAGCAACAAGGAGTCTTATTGTTATCGTTTGAAATAACTGGCGCTGCGCGGCTTTATCGCGCAGCGCCAATGTGAACTGCCGGGTTGGACATTGGGGTGAGTCACAAACATACTCCATGTCCCTTTACCCAAGCGGAGTTTGAGTGAAGCTGAAAATTCCCGAGTTTTTATCTAAGATAGCGGCTAAAAGGGCCAGGGTCGAATTAAATGCAAATCAATAGCCCAGATCTGCATTCCATTCGGATGCCGCACAGCACTGATGAATTTGAACGTTAGATTTCTTGTCTGCCACATCACGCGGTATGATATATTGTCATACCAAGGAGATTAAACATGGGTAGCGTAAAAATAGCGATTACTCTGGATCAAGAAACGCTGATCCGCGTTGACGGTTTAGTCTCGAAGAGTATTTTCCCCAATCGCAGTCGTGCAATTCAGGCTGCCGTGAGCGAGAAACTTGCACGCATGGAACGTGGACGCCTTGCATCGGAGTGCGCCAAGCTTGATCCAAAGTTTGAAAAGGCACTCGCTGAGGAAGGCCTGGGGCAGGAGCTTGAGTCGTGGCCCGAATACTGAGAGGCGAGATTCGTTGGGCCGATCTTAACCCCACACGTGGCCACGAACAGGCTGGCTTGCGTCCGGTGCTGATCCTCAGCCACGACGTATTCAACGAGCGCTCTGGTACAGTCATCGCGGTTGCATTGACCAGCCAACCTCAACGCGCGGGATTTCCTCTCACACACGAACTACAATCTTCAAAGCTGGACAGACGTTCGTGGGTCAAGATTAGCCAGATTCGTACCTTGTCCGTTGAGCGCATCGGCACGAAGCTCGGTCGGTCTACGCCGGAGGAGCTTGCGCTGGTCATCGAGGGTCTCAATGAAATCATCGGAATCTAACGAATAAGGTTAGATCGTGCGCGCGAAGCGAAGGTGTGCGATCTGAACTGCTTGTTGGACGAGCCCGGACCTGCGCAAAAAGCCGCACAGGCTGGTAAATTTAAAGGTTGAATGTACGTACCAGATCGATACCGCCGAGGTCGAAGACTGCTACGGTATTGCCTACCTTCACTTTCGCGGTAGCGTTTGACGGTCTTGTATACCACTCGATCCCAAACTTAACGTCTTTGCCGATTTGCACCCGGTCACGTCCTAGCCAGCATGTCATTGTCACCTGTTTGTGCAACTCGCACTGCGCGATAGGTTGCGGTTTTCTGTCCATACCAAACCGGTACCGAAAACCACGATGGCTCATACTGCTTAGTACCCCCGGTTAATAGGTACGGCTCTGGCAGAATACTGTCTTGCCGTTGATTCCTTTACTATCCGGCCCCATCAGATACAGGTAAACCGCCATAAGGTCATGCGGTTGGGGCAGGGCATGCTTGGATTCTCCGGGGTGGGTCTTGGTGCGTTGTGGCGTATGCACCGGTCCCGGAATTAATGCATTGATGCGCAGATTCGGCAGCAGCTCCCATTCCTGTGCTTGGATTTTCACCAGTGCCTCCACCCCCGCCTTGGCCACCGCAAACCCACCCCAATACGCGGTTGGATCATGGCCGTGTATATCCGATGTCATAATGACGCTAGCATCTGGCGCAGTTTTCAGCAGAGGCAGGCAGGCGCGCGTCAGCGCGAACGGTGCGGCTAGATTGACTCGCAGCATAGTTAGCCATTGTTCCAGCGTCTGGTTCGCCAGAGGGGTTAAGCTAAAAACCAGCGCTGCATTGTGCAGAATCCCGTCCAGTCTACCCAGTTGCAGTTTGATAGCTTGGGCCAGCGCCGCAAAATCCTGGTCTTCGGCTTTTTCCAGATCAAGCGGGAAAATCGCTGCCTGTGCTCCACCCGCTGCCTCAATTTCATCGTATACGCTTTCCAGTTTTTCGACCTTACGGCCATGCAGGATCACGGTAGCGCCATGAGCGGCATATGTCAGCGCTGCAGCGCGGCCCATGCCTTGTCCCGCACCCGTGACAAGGATTACGCGATCTTTGAGCAAATCTTTAGATGCCTGGTAGTTTGTTAATAAATCATCCATAAGCACGGAATCTGTCACAGAAAGGGAAAAATATAAACTGGAAAAGCATTGGATTCAACCCTTGAGCCAGGTTTTCCACGCTAACCATAGTTTACGTAATGGTGTGAGGCTTACACGTTGTCGCATGACATGGTAGCCATCGTTCTTGATTTCTTGCAGTAGGGCTCGATAAATTGCTGCCATGATAATGCCGGACTGCTGATTTTTGCGATCTTCCGCTGGCAGCGCTGCAAATGCGCGGGCATAATAACTTTCCGCCCGTTCGATCTGGAATTCCATCAAACGTCTGAAATTGTCGCTCTCGCGCGACTGTAGTATGTCTTCCTCCGACACGCCAAAGCGGGCAAGCTCGTCCTGCGGTAGATAGATACGGTCGCGGCGCGCATCCTCGCCCACGTCGCGTATGATATTGGTAAGCTGGAACGCAAGTCCCAGATCTTGCGCGTATTTCAAGGTATCTGAATTACGATAGCCAAAAATCTCGGCGGAACATAGGCCTACCACGCTAGCCACATGGTAGCAGTAAAGCCGCAGGGTATCGAAATCGGCATAGCGGTTATGGGTCAGATCCATTTCCATGCCATCTATGATTTCATTCAGTCGCCCAGCAGTGAGGTTGAACGTTTTGGCTACGGCAGCCAGTGCTTTTGCTACCGGATGGCTGGGTTTCGCACCGTGCTCTTCGCTGAAAATGGCAGCGACCTCTTGTCGCCACCACGCCAGCTTCGCGTGCGCTACTGCCGCATCAGTGCATTCATCCACCACATCATCCACCTCGCGGCAGAATGCATAGAGCGCGGTAATGGCGCGGCGCTTTTCCAGCGGCAGATAGAGGAAGCTGTAATAGAAGCTGGAGCCGCTCTGAACAGCTTTCTGCTGGCAATACTGATCTGGAGTCATGATAAATTATTCTAAAAAAAGGCCGTCTTCAAACTGATGGGCGCAACAGGAATATCTTCGTAATGGTCAATTCAAATTCCATTTTATTAGTGACACTTCATTGATGCCCTCATTCGTTCGAGTTGGAATTGGAATAACAAGTGGCGACAAATCGGCACGTATCAATGAATCTCCAAACGGCCCACAATTTACATGAATTTATGGGGAGCGTGTGAGCGAATTAAAAATTCACTATCTTGCTCGCAACAATA
>CAMDAX010000134.1 GCA_945888885.1 Nitrosovibrio sp. Nv4
ACCATGGCGGGGTTGGAGGTGGAAGCTGTCGAGGCTGCTGCACCGGTCTTTGACAAAGTGGTGGTAGCCGAAGTGCTATCGGTGCAGAAGCACCCGGACGCAGACCGTCTGAATGTATGCCAGGTGAATGCAGGTGTGGCAGCGGGCGATGAATCGTTGCAAATTGTTTGTGGTGCAGCCAATGTTCGTGTTGGTATGAAAGTGCCATGTGCGCTGGTCGGTGCGCAGCTGCCGGGCGCTGCCATCAAGCAGGTCAAAGTGCGCGGAGTGGAATCCTCTGGTATGTTGTGTTCGGCCAGGGAATTGGGTTTGAGTGATACCGCAGAAGGTTTGTTGCTACTCCCCGGTGATGCGCCGATAGGCGTGGATTTCCGCGATTACTACGCGCTGGATGACAGACTCTTCACGCTCAAGCTAACACCTAACCGCGCTGATTGCCTGGGGTTAGCCGGAGTAGCGCGAGAAGTGGCGGCAATTACTTCCACAAAACTTAGCCAACTGGAAATTGAGCCAGTTAGCGGCGAGATCAACGATAGCTTGACTGTACAGGTGGAGGTACCAGATGCCTGTCCGTTATATTGCGGTCGGGTGATACGCGGTATACGTTTTGATGCGCCCACGCCACTATGGATGACTCGCCGTTTGGAACGTAGCGGCATAAGGATAATCAACGCGGTAGTGGACATAACCAACTATGTAATGCTGGAGACCGGCCAGCCGATGCATGCTTTCGATCTGGCCAAGATTGCAGGAATACTTTCGGGTGTGATGCATGTGCGTTATGCCAGGTCTGGTGAGAAACTGCAATTACTGAATGGTGAAAGTCTTATCCTGCAGCCCGATATGCTGTTGATCGCTGATGAGGCCAAGCCGCTGGCGCTGGCGGGTATCATGGGTGGAAGCGAAAGTGGGGTGCAGCAAGGCACCACGGACTTGTTTCTGGAAAGTGCATTCTTCAGCCCAGAGGCGATAGCCGGTAAATCTTTTCGTCTGGGATTCAGTTCCGATTCGGCATATCGTTTTGAGCGTGGTGTGGATTTCGCTGCCACACGCACTGCAATGGAGCGCGCCACAAGATTGATACTTGATATTTGTGGCGGCAAGGCGGGGCCGATTGCTGAGGTTGAGGGCAAGCTGCCGCAACGCAATCCTATTCGTCTGCGTGTGGAGCGAACACGAAGAGTGCTGGGCATAGATATGGATACGCACAAGGCGGCTGAACTGTTGCAGCGGTTGCAGTTTAATTTTTCTGTCGACGGTGAGGTGTTTCAGGTGACACCGCCGAGTTACCGCTTCGATCTCGCCATTGAGGAAGATTTAATCGAAGAGCTCGCGCGTATTTACGGATACGATCGTATTCCCGCCAGCTTGCCGCATACGGCTCTGAACATGCTGCCGGAATCTGAACTCCTGCGTACACCGGCGCAACTACGGCGAATCCTGACAGCGCGGGATTATCAGGAGGTGATTAATTACACTTTTGTGGATGCTGCATGGGAAGCGGATTTTACGCATAACAAGACGCCGATCATATTGAAGAATCCTATTGCCAGCCAGATGGGTGTGATGCGCAGCAGCCTGGTCGGTGGACTCATATCGAACTTGCAGTTCAATCTTAACCGCAAGCAGACCAGGATGCGATTGTTCGAAGTCGGGCGTTGTTTTGTCAGAGAGGGTGAAGCCTATGTGCAGCCGGAAAGACTGGCCGGGCTTTGCTATGGTGATGCCGTAGCTGAGCAATGGGGTGTACCTGCCCGCGCAGTGGATTTTTATGATGTCAAAGCAGATATCGAAGCGTTGTTCTGGCCAGAAGTAGCGAATTTTCGGGCGGCGCCCCATCCCGCTCTGCATCCCGGAAAATCAGCACAGGTTTGCTTGGGTGAAAAAATTGTTGGTTGGTTGGGAGAGCTCCATCCCCACTGGCAGCAAAAGATCGATTTGCCGAAATCTACAGTGCTGTTTGAACTGGATCTGAATGCCTTGGCGGCGTGTGTGCTGTCAGCAGCGGGGGAAATTTCAAAATACCCGCCAGTAAGACGAGACATCGCCGTGGTAGTGGCGGATAACATCAGCGTTCAAGCTCTGTTGGAGGGTATGCGGACTGAGAAACCGTCCATTGTTTCGGAGATTTCTTTGTTTGATGTTTATCGCGGCAAGGGAATGGAAAGTGGCAAAAAAAGTCTTGCATTCCGTGTGTTATTGCAAGATACTGGAAAAACGTTAACAGATGCAGAAGCAGACTTGGCCATCACAAAGTTGCTGGATATTCTGCAAAGGCAATTCGATGCGCGGTTGCGTAACTGAGTACATAATTCCAATCCCGATTCCAGTTCGAAAGTGAAATGAGGTGATGACGAACGAACGCCGCAGTCAATACGAATAATGCGGCCGAGTTTGAGTGAGAGCATCAACGAAGTATCACTGATGAAATGGAATTAGAACAATTGAATATACGTCCCCAAAATCAATAAATAAGTGAGGAAGAGTATGACTTTAACAAAGGCCGAATTGGCGGATTTGCTGTTTGAGAAAGTTGGCTTGAACAAGCGCGAAGCCAAAGACATGGTAGATGCTTTTTACGAGGAAGTCCGTGTCGCATTACAGAGTGGTGACGGCGTCAAGCTTTCCGGTTTCGGTAATTTTCAGTTGCGCGACAAACCGCAGCGTCCTGGTCGCAACCCTAAGACTGGCGAAGAGATTCCGATTACCGCCCGGCGTGTGGTGACTTTCCGCGCCAGTCAAAAACTAAAGGCAGTGGTAGAAAAAAACCATCAGGGAAAGCATGGTGCCTAGCAGCGCTCTGCCGCCCATCCCGGAAAAGCGCTATTTCACTATTGGTGAAGTCAGTGAGTTATGTGGTGTCAAACCCCATGTGTTGCGTTATTGGGAGCAGGAATTCGCCCAATTGCAACCGGTCAAACGTCGTGGTAATCGTCGCTACTATCAGCATCATGAAGTACTGCTGATTCGTCGTATTCGTGAACTGCTCTATGAACAGGGTTTTACTATCAATGGCGCTCGTGGCCGTCTAGGACAAAGCGCAGCCGAACCGATGCCTGTAGCTGTCGCTATCTTAGCTGCCTCAAATCACCCATCGGTCGATTTGGCACTGCTGCGAGGTGAGATCAAAAGTGTTGTATCACTGCTGCAGTCATGACCGGTTCATCGGTTTCTCTACATTCTTCACGTCACACAATGCCGAAAGCAATTTCTAATATCAGGGCTTGTTTGTTATAATCCGCACCTTCGGGGCGTAGCGCAGCCTGGTAGCGTACTTGCATGGGGTGCAAGTGGTCGGAGGTTCAAATCCTCTCGCCCCGACCAATTTAATCAATAAGTTCACCGAGTGCTACGCATGTCACTCAGGCTGGATGCGGGCCTGGTGACTGACATCATTTCCCGGTAATCTGAAATCATCTGGATACTCTGCGAATGCGCATATTGCTCAGCAACGACGATGGGTACTTTGCGCCAGGTCTTGCCTGTCTGGCAGAAATGCTTTCTACCATTGCAGATATCATCGTGGTCGCGCCGGAGCGAGACCGTAGCGGCGCCAGTAATTCACTTACGCTTGATCGTCCGCTGAACCTACACAAAGCTCACAATGGTTTCTACTACGTCAATGGCACCCCTACCGATTGCGTGCATCTGGCGGTAACCGGAATGCTGGATACGCTGCCCGACATGGTGGTATCCGGGATCAACGCTGGTGCCAATATGGGTGATGACACCATCTATTCCGGGACAGTAGCTGCTGCTACCGAAGGTTTTCTGCTTGGCATACCTTCTCTCGCTGTGTCGCTCACCAGTGCTGCCGGTGAAAATTTCTCTACGGCAGCGCGCGTTGCCGCAGACATGGTGCAACGTTTTAGAGACAACAAATTTAATGAGCCGATACTGCTCAATATCAATGTGCCCGATGTCGCTTACGAGCAACTGCAAGGCATTGAGGTAACCCGGCTTGGTCGCCGTCATAAGGCCGAGGCAGTAGTCAAATCGCAAAGCCCACGCGGCGAAACGGTATACTGGGTAGGTGCAGCAGGTCCTGCTCAGGATGCCGGTGAGGGCACAGATTTTTTTGCAATCCAGCACAATCGGGTATCGCTGACGCCATTACAAATTGATCTGACCCAGTATGGGCAACTGGATACGGTAAAACGGTGGCTGAAATAGCGCTGGAGCACAACGGGTCTTGTAGGGTGACAAATCAATATTTTCAGGGATAGCGAGTTTGAACACTCATCATTCCGGTATCGGCATGACTTCTCAGCGCACACGGGTGCGCATGATCGAGCGTTTGCGTGCGCAGGGTATCAACGATGAAGTAGTACTGGCAGCGATGAACGCTGTTCCCCGCCATGTCTTTGTCGAGGAAACGCTGGCGAACCGTGCCTACGATGATGTTGCTCTACCGATTAATTTTGGCCAGACCATTTCCAATCCGTTTGTTGTGGCACGCATGAGTGAGCTGCTGCGTGCAGGTTCAAATCTTGGCAGAGTGTTGGAAATTGGCACAGGCTGCGGCTACCAGACAGCGGTGCTGGCACAGCTTGCACAGGAGGTTTATTCGATCGAACGTATCGGGCCGCTGCTCACCCGTACTCGTACTCGTCTGCGCGAGTTTCGTTTCAGTAATGTTCGCCTGAAGCACGCTGACGGCTTGCTGGGATTGTCTGAAGTTGCGCCCTTTGATGGCATCATCATGACCGCTGCAACGACGCATGTTCCTCTCTCACTGCTGGAGCAGCTGGCGGTAGGTGGTAGAATGGTTTTCCCAAAAGGGAGTCAGGAGCAGTATTTGTGCGTAATTGAGCGCAACTCTCAGGGTTACGCCGAAACCATACTGGATGAAGCGAGGTTTGTGCCGATGTTATCTGGCATCGTGGGAAATTAAGCGCTGCAGAGTCATTTCAATTCCAGTTCAGAAGTGAAACGGGGCGATGACGAACGAATACCGCAGATGATGCATCCCTCCAAAGGGACTTCCTTAGGGGCTAATAGTATGACCAGTCGCAAGTGAGAATATCAACGAAGTGCCGCTGATGAATGGAACTGGAATAAGAGATAAGGAATGAAAGGTAAAAGAATCAAGCAGCAGAGAC
>CAMDAX010000135.1 GCA_945888885.1 Nitrosovibrio sp. Nv4
CGCCCCGTACTCGGCTTGGGAGAAGCTCAGTTGCTTTGCAATACGGGTGTTCTGATTCATGGTTTTCGCTTGCTATATGACGACGGCCTATTATACCTATTGGCTACGTTGGAAGGGGGAAATATAAGGAATAAATCGGTGTTTCCCTAAGACAAATGACTCATTTCATCCAAGGTATGGAGGCAAGGTACGAGAGGGAAAGCCCATTGACAGAAGCCTGATCTATAAACCTAGAAATAGCAGTTGAAGCCACTAAAACTAGCTGAGAGCCTTGAGAATATGAGGGCATTCAAAGGTATCAATAGCCTCTCCGATCAGGTGAAATTGCATTAATTAGAAAAATTGCCTGAAAGCCTTGTCAGTGCTTGTTTGCAGTCGATTGACTCCAGATGCGGAGCAGTTGACATTTTTGACTATAAACGCATGCCAGTGCTCAATTCTAGTCATTTTTAACACAGATACCAGCTGCCGTTTTTAGAATAATCCATCAAATAAACTGATGAGGTTATTCATGTCACGACCGCCACGGGATGCTCACCCGGAAGCGCGAGCCTCTACCCGCTTTACTTTCCAAGGTCACGCTGCCGCCGTGCAATTCAGCCAGACGCCTGACCATCACCAATCCCAGCCCGGTACCCTGGTATTGCCTGGAGAGCGTGCTGTCGATCTGGGTGAATGGCTGGAACAGCCTTATCTGATCCTCGGCGCTGATGCCGATGCCGCTGTTGGTCACGATGATCACCCAAGCTGACTAAGTACAATAAGAAAAAATGCAATTGAATATTAATGCCCAGGTTGGAAGTTGTCATGGGTCATAACTACTTATTTAAGTGTGATAAATGTACTATAAAAGAATGACTATAGAGTGGGACACTACTACGTCACCTTGTGGAAATGGCTATTTGCTACCGTCATATATGATATGCGAATCTACTTAAACGCTAATGCTCGTACAGGCACCAAAGGGAGAACACGTGTCATTCGCCAATGGTTCCAAACCTTCTGCTCCAATTTTCAGATTCGGGATGAGGGGGACTAGTTAATTGAGGGAAGGAATAGCAATAGGGTCGCAATGATAAAAAATAAGGAGTTAGGTTTTCACCTAACTCCTTGATTTATTGGTGCCGACACCAAGAGTCGAACTCGGGACCTTCTGATTACAAATCAGCTGCTCTACCAACTGAGCTATGCCGGCGTAGGTGCAATTATAGAGACTAGGGGTCGAGGGGGCAAACTTGAGAAGATGCGATGGAAAACAGCCTGGAATTATTTTATGATCTGAAAACGTTGCTTGCCGCTGTTGGAGGGCGAGGGAGAGTGCGGTTTGTTTGGATTCTCAGCAGTGGTAGTTCCGGCTTGCGCTGCATCTATTTCTGTTTCAAGCGGAAAGATCATACCTTGTGCAGTTTCCTTGGCAAATATCCCTTTGACTGCACGCATCGGTACTGATATCTCACGTGAGACACCGTTAAATCGCGCAGAAAACTGAATCACATCGTTATTTAGTTTGAGATGGTGCGCTGCGCTATGACTGATATTGAGTGTGATCTCGCCGTTATTTGCATATTCCATGGGAATACGGGTCTGGGTGTCTATTTGCACTGATAGGTAGGGAGTAAGATCGCTGTCCGTACACCATTCATGAATAGCGCGAATGAGATAGGGTTTGGTGGGAAGCTCTTTCACTTACGCATGGCTTTTTCAGAAGCGGTCAACGCATCAATGAATGCTGGCCTGCTGAACAAACGTTCGGCAAATTTCAGCAGCGGTGCCGCCTGCTTGGGAAGCTGGATGCCATAATGATCCAGACGCCACAGCAGAGGCGCAATTGCCACATCAAGCATGGAAAACTCATCACCCAGCATGTATTTCTGTTTGGTGAAGACTGGCGCAATCATCGCTAAATTGTCACGTACCAGCCCACGTACTTTGTCTAACGTTCTCTGATTACCGTGTCCGAGTGAATCGATATGGCAAAAAAGTTCCTGCTCGAAACGATGAAGGAATAATCGTGCGCGGGCACGCATTACCGGGTCTGCAGGCATTAGCTGTGGATGTGGGAAGCGGTCATCTATGTATTCATTGATAATATTCGATTCGTATAGAATAAGGTCGCGCTCCACCAGTATCGGCACGCGACCATGAGGAGTCATTACCGCCAGATCTTCAGGCCGACTGTGTAAATCGACATCAATAATCTGAAAATCCATGCCTTTCTCATGCAGCACAATACGGCAGCGGTGACTGAATGGGCATGTGGTTGCTGAATACAGCGTCATCATGATTAATTATTTCCTGGCGAGGCGTAGAGGATGGGAAATGGATAGTTAATGAATATCTCTCCAATACTCATGCTTCAAAGTATAGGTTAATCCTAGCATGCCAAATAGGAAGAGCATCACAATAATTCCCAGCTGTACCCGGTAGGTAGCTGCTGGTTCAGCCAAGTATACCAGATAGTTAACCAGATCGGCGATCTGCATATCGTATTCTGTTTTGGAAAGTGTGCCAGGCTTGCTCAGTTCCAGCCTTTTTACTTCATGTTTTCCGCCGTGACCATCATCAACCATTTCTACTTTGAGTAATTGCTCTCCCTGTAACTGGTAAAACACATGAGGCATGGCGGCTCTATCGAACACCAGATTATTCCAACCAGTGGCGGTGGACTCATCACGATAAAACTGACGCAGATAGGTGTAAAGCCAATCGGCTCCACGGGAACGTGCGATCACCGATAGATCGGGTGGAGGTACGCCGAACCATTGTTTAGCTTCTTTTTTCACCATGGCAGTGTGCATGAGCCCACCAGTTTTCTGCCCAGTAAAAATAAGATTATCGCTGATTTGCTTTTCGCTGAGCCCTAGATCGCGCAATCGGTTATAGCGCATATAGTCTGCACTGTGGCAGGTCAGACAATAGTTGACAAAGGTTTTCGCACCGCGTTGCAGAGAAAGCTTGTCGATCGTCCGGATCGGTGCAATATCAAGTTTTACTTCTATACCAGCAGCAAATGTAGTGAGCGGAAGTAGACATAAAACGAATAAAATGTTTTTTATTTTTCTCATGTTGACACTCTTGTTGGCTCGGGTTTGGTTTTATCTATCTTGCTGTACCATGGCATAAGAAGAAAGAAAGCGAAGTAGACTACCGTGAATATTTGCGCTAGCGTCGTATAAAGTGGTGTAGGAGTCTTTGTGCCCAACCAGCCGAGAACAAAAACGCTAATGACGAAAAGTGTGAGCGCAGTCTTGAAGTAAGATCCTTTGTAGCGGATGGATTTTACTGGGCTGCGATCCAGCCAGGGTAGCAGGCAGAAGATGGCGACAGAACCGCACATCAGTATGATGCCCCAGAGTTTTGCATCGATCCAGAGAAAGTTGACAGTGGCCGCCCGCAGCATCGAATAGTAGGGTGTGAAATACCATACTGGGGCGATGTGATCAGGTGTCTGCAATGAATTGGCGGGGACAAAATTATTGTACTCAAGAAAATAGCCGCCCATTTCAGGCGCGAAGAATATGATCCCAAAGAACACAATCAGGAAGCCCACTACTCCAACAATATCTTTCACCGAATAGTAGGGATGGAATGGAATTCCATCCACTGGGATACCCGTTTCTGGATCTTTATTTTTTTTGATTTCAATGCCATCAGGGTTGTTCGATCCGACTTCGTGCAGTGCCAATACATGGACTACTACCAGCGTCAGCAGCAGGATCGGTAGTGTCACAACATGGTACGCAAAGAAGCGATTGAGCGCCGCGTCGGAAAGCATGTAGTCACCCATGATCAAGTCTTTCAAGGGCTCACCGATTACCGGAATGGAGCCTACCATGCTCAGGATTACCTGCGCACCCCAGTAAGACATCTGGCCCCACGGCAGTATATAGCCAGTAAACGCCAGCATCATCAAGACAAAAAAGATCATCATGCCGATAAGCCACAGAAGTTCACGTGGCTTGCGGTAGGAGCCGTACATCATCCCGCGGAACATGTGCAGGTAGACGACCACAAAAAACATGGAAGCGCCGGTAGAGTGCATGTAGCGGATTAGCCAGCCAAAATCCACATCACGCATGATGTATTCCACAGAGGCAAATGCCAGACTGGCATCCGGCTTGTAGTTCATGGTGAGGAAAATTCCGGTGAGCAACTGATTTACTAGCACCAGCATCGCCAGGGAGCCAAAGTAGTACCAGAAATTAAAGTTTTTGGGTGCGTAGTACTCGGAAAGATGTAACTTCCATTTGGCAGTTACAGGCATGCGAGCATCTATCCAGCCCATCAATGAAGTCATGCGCTTACCCATTTTATACAGCCTCCTTGCTGTCAGCCCCAATTAGCAAAAGGCTTTCGCTCAAATATGTGTGGGGTGGAATAATCAGGTTAGTAGGCGCGGGCAGGTTTTTGTAGACACGACCTGCAAGATCAAATTTGGAGCCGTGACAGGGGCAGAAAAATCCTCCTAGCCAATCGGCGCCCAGATCTGCTGGAGCAATATCTCTACGAAATATCGGGGAGCATCCCAAGTGAGTGCAAACCCCTTCTGTTATCAGAATTTCTGGTTTGATCGAGCGCGTTGTGTTCTGCGCATATTTGGGTTGCATCTCTCTTTCCGATTTCGGGTCGGCCAGCTGGGCTTCGAGTTTAGCAAGGCTAGCCAACATATCAGGTGTGCGTTTTAATACCCACACTACCTTGCCGCGCCATTCCACGGCCAGCAGCATGCCTGGCTCAAGTTTGCTGATGTCAACTTCAACCGGAGCACCAGCTGCTTTGGCTCTCTCACTTGGCATCATGCTCATGACGAAGGGTGTTGCCCAAGCGACACATGCAATCCCACCTGCCACCGAGGTTGCTGCGACCAGGAAACGCCTCCGACCATTTGTTCCGTTTTTGTTCTCAGTATCTGCCATATTATGCAGCCCCCGCAGTTCCATATTTTTTAAATAACAAATGAGCCTCTTGCAAAACTAATTTCGAAATGGAGCGCAATGACATCAGATGCTCGAATTTCAGCATCTAAGTGGTTACGCTCTCCCTGTTTGCGGCAATCTTTCTGCTTTACCGCATTTCCTTGCTCCTGAGGGCGAGTGCTGTC
>CAMDAX010000136.1 GCA_945888885.1 Nitrosovibrio sp. Nv4
TCTACCTGGCGATCCAAAATATCAGCAAAAAATGGACGATGCCGATTAGAGACTGGAAAGCCGCGCTGAATCGTTTTACTATCCAGTTCGAGGATCGGATGCCGCAACATTAAGAAATTCCGTTTACACAAAATCCAAGACACCCTCGCATCGCGCACAAACTCGGTGAGTTTTTTCATTCCCCATCACCAGAATCACGATTTCCCGCTTACGTCCCCAGTGTGTTGTCCATGCTAATGGACGGTCTATGGTAGCATCATGCCCCAATCACAATAAACATCGACCGTGGCTCTTTCCTGGAACGAAATCAAAGATCGCGCGCTGGCCTTCTCCAAAGAGTGGGCGAAAGCGGAATCGGAAGACGCTGACGCCAAGCCATTCTGGATCGAGTTCTTCAATGTCTTTGGTATTACCTCAAAGCGCATTGGCGGCTTTGAGCGGCGCGTCAAAAAACTCGATGGTAAAGACGGCTACATAGACTGGTTGTGGAAAGGTAATTTGCTCATCGAGCATAAGTCGCGCGGCAAGAATCTGGATCGCGCCTACCAGCAGGCGATTGATTACTTCCCCGGCCTGAAAGAGCACGAGTTGCCACGCTTTGTGCTGGTGTCCGATTTTGCGCGCTTCCGCTTATATGACAGCCTGGATGGCTCACAAACAGAATTCCCGCTCAAAGACTTTTACAAGCACGCAAAACTATTCTGGTTCATCGCCGGATACCAACCCCAAAAAATCTCCCCGCAAAATCCGGTCAATGCCAAAGCGGTACAGCGCATGGCCAGGCTGCACGATAGCCTCAAGAAAATCGGCTACACCGGCCACGCGCTGGAAGTCTATCTGGTGCGCCTGCTGTTCTGCCTGTTTGCCGAAGACACGGGCATTTTTGAGCGCACCGAGTTTTCTGAATTTATCGCGCGTAATACCCGCGAAGACGGCTCAGACCTTGCCCCGCAGCTTGCCCAATTATTCGAGGTACTCAACACCCTCGAATCCGCGCGCCTGAAAAATCTTGACGAAACTATCAATCACTTCCCTTATGTCAACGGCAAACTGTTCGAGGAACACCTGCGGGTTGCCAGCTTCGATGCCGAAATGCGCGAAGCCCTGCTGTATTGCTGTGCACTGGATTGGAGCGAAATCTCCCCGGCGATATTCGGCTCACTGTTCCAGAACATCATGGACGAAACGCCCAACGCGCGGCGCAATCTGGGCGCGCACTACACCACCGAAGAAAACATCCTCAAGCTGATTCGTCCGCTGTTTCTCGATGAACTCCATGCCGAGTTCGAGAAGATCAAAAACAACACCAAGCGCCTGCAAGCCTTCCATGAAAAACTTGCCGCGCTGAAATTTTTCGACCCCGCCTGCGGCTGCGGTAATTTCCTGGTGATCACCTACCGTGAACTACGCATGCTTGAACTTAAAGTGCTGCGCGCCCTGTATGACAGTGGTCAGCAACGGTTGGACATTGCCAGCATCATGCGGATCGATGTGGATCAATTCCACGGCATCGAGATTGAAGAATTTCCCGCGCAAATCGCGCAAGTCGCCTTGTGGCTCACCGACCACCAGATGAATGCGCAGGTGTCAGAAGAATTCGGCCAATACTTCGTGCGCCTGCCGCTCAAGAAATCCGCGCGCATCGTCCACGGTAATGCCCTGCAACTGGATTGGCAAAGCGTGCTGCCCGCCGCACAGTGCAGCTATGTGATGGGCAATCCGCCGTTTATTGGCAAGACTTACCAGAATGCTGCACAACGCGCTGATGTCGCGGCAATTTTTCACGATACCAAGAATGCCGGGTTGCTGGATTATGTCGCCTGCTGGTATCGTAAGGCGGCAGATTACATGCAGGACAACTTGGCAATCCAAGCAGCTTTTGTCTCCACCAATTCCATCACCCAAGGTGAGCAAGTCGGCGTGCTGTGGTCGGATTTACTCAAGCACGGCGTACATATCCATTTCGCGCACCGCACTTTTCAATGGATGAGCGAGGCCAAGGGCAAGGCCGCCGTGCATTGCGTCATTATCGGTTTCGGTTTGCAGGAAGCCGCGCACAAAACCATTTTTGAATACGCCGACATTCAGGGTGAGCCGCACGCCATCCCTGTTAGCAACATCAATCCCTATCTGGTAGATGCACCGGATGTGTTACCGAAAAATCGCAGTTCGCCAATTTGTGATGTGCCAAACATGGTGAATGGTAGCAAGCCTACTGATGGCGGTAACCTACTCTTAAGCGATGCCGAAAAGCAGGTATTGCTGCAAGCCGAGCCGCAAGCAGAAAAATGGATTCGCCCTTTCCTTGGTGCAGAGGAATTTATCAACAACATTCCACGTTGGTGTCTTTGGTTGCAAGGCATTTCGCCTACCGAGCTACGTGCTATGCCACAAGTGATGCGGCGTGTAGAAGCAGTCAAAGCTATGCGTTTGGCCAGCACGGACGCGCAAACTCTGAAGGATGCCGCGACCCCAATGCTGTTTCAAAAAATACGCCAGCCAACAGAGTCGTATTTGCTTGTACCCAGTGTTTCTTCGGAAAATCGTAGATACATTCCCATCGGCTATTTGCAACCAAAGGTCATTGTCAGCAACTTAGTTTATGCGATACCCAACGCCACTCTCTACCACTTCGGCGTGATTACCTCGATCATGCACAACGCCTGGATGCGAGCAGTGTGTGGCCGATTGGAAAGCCGCTACCGCTATTCGGCAGGCATCGTCTATAACAATTTTCCGTGGCCGGACGTCACCGACAAACAAAGGCAAATCATTGAAACCGCCGCGCAAGCTGTGCTGGATGCCCGCGCTCAATTTCCCACCGCCACGTTGGCCGATCTCTACGACCCGCTTGCCATGCCGCCAGAACTCTCCAAAGTACATCAAGCCTTGGATCGTGCAGTGGATGGGGCCTACGCCTGCACTGAACATGGCCAAAGTGGCAAAACCCGCTTCGCCTCGGAAGCCGAGCGTGTAGCTTTCCTGTTTGAGCGCTACCGCCAACTCACCAGCTTGCTACCCGCCACGCCAACAAAGAAAACCCGCAAGCGCAGCACTTAATCCATGCAAGCCTTGGTTCGTGCCCTCATCGCGCTTACTACCCACCCGAACACCAGTACCGGCAGGGGTTTGCGGCCCTAGCCTCGCGCATGGCTTCATGCAGGCTCAACCCGATCATCAGCGCATGTCTGGATATACCGGTGGCTGTCGCTATATCCGATACTATTTTTCAGTTTGCCCGTCTTTTTACCCGGATGCCAATGGGCGTAAAAAAAGGTGGCACAATGCCATTTGCAAGCAACGAGCTTGTTTTACTTGATTATTTGGATTTCTTGGGACTGCTTAGGACTACTTGATGGTGCCGGGAGGGGGAATCGAACCCCCATGACCTCACAGTCGCGGGATTTTGAGTCCCGTGCGTCTACCAATTCCGCCATCCCGGCAAAGCTTTTCGCGTGTCAACGAAGAACGCAATTATCACCGAAATCAGCCGTCGCGGCAACCAGCGTAGGTGAATACTAGTTGGTTGAATGTAGCGTGGGTGAATGCACGGCGCATAGGTATAATGTGCCGATGAAAATTCAGGATTTTGATTTTGATCTTCCCGCCGGGCTGATCGCGCAGTTTCCAGCCGAGCAACGCAGCAGCAGTCGCATGTTGCATCTTCATGGCGCCAGTGGTGAGTTACGGGATACGCTGTTTGCCGATCTGCCACGCTATCTCAGTGCCGGAGACGTGATGGTATTCAATGACACCCGCGTTATCAAGGCGCGTTTGTGCGGCGTGAAGGATAGCGGCGGTAAGGTGGAAGTGATGGTGGAGCGGGTGCTGGATGCGCATTGTGCGCTGGCGGTGATACGTGCCAGCCACTCGCCTAAACCCGGCACCCGGCTTTTTCTTGCCGATGCGATTGCGGTGACGGTATTGGCGCGCGAGCACGATTTTTATACTTTGCGTTTCGAGCATACGAGTACGGTAAGCGAGTTGCTTGAACGCTACGGCAGTCTGCCGTTGCCACCCTACATTGCGCGGCCGGCGACGCAGACTGATGAAGCGCGTTATCAAACCGTCTATGCGCGGCAGGCGGGCGCGGTAGCGGCACCGACTGCGGGGCTGCATTTCGATGAAGCCATGCTGGCAGCGCTGCGCACAATGGGCGTGGTGACTGCGCAGGTGACGCTGCATGTGGGGGCGGGGACATTTCAGCCGGTAAGGGTGGAAGACACTGCCGATCACAAAATGCACCGGGAAATCTTTCATGTGCCGACAGAAACGGTAACAGCCATCCGGGATGCGAAAGCTGCTGGTGGACGCGTACTGGCAGTTGGGACAACTACTCTGCGTGCACTGGAGGCGGCGGCCGAAGCGGGTGGCGGTGAATTGCAACCCGGCTATGGCGACACCGATATTTTTATTACCCCAGGTTACCGCCTGCGCGTGGTCGAACGCCTGCTGACCAATTTCCATCTGCCCCGTTCCACCTTGCTGATGCTGGTATCCGCATTTGGTGGATTGGAGAATATCCGCCGCGCCTATCGGCATGCGATCGACGAGCGCTATCGTTTTTTTAGTTATGGTGATGTCATGCTGATCGAGAAGCGACCATGAAATTTCAATTGCATCGCAGTGACGGCCATGCACGGCGCGCCACTTTAACCTTGGCGCATGGGGTGGTGGAAACCCCTGCTTTCATGCCAGTGGGTACTTACGGCGCAGTGAAGACCATGTCACCTGAGGAATTGCGCGAAGTCAGCGCACAGATTGTGCTCGGCAACACTTTTCATTTGTGGTTGCGCCCGGGTCTGGAAGTGATTGCAGCACATGGTGGCTTGCATCGTTTCATGGGCTGGGATGGGCCGATACTGACGGATTCCGGCGGTTTTCAGGTATTCAGCCTGGGTGATCTGCGCAAGATCAGCGAACAGGGGGTCAAGTTTCAGTCACCGGTAAATGGCGATAAATGTTTTCTGACGCCAGAAGAGTCCATGCGCATCCAGCGCGTACTCAATTCTGATATCGCCATGATATTCGATGAGTGCACGCCTTATCCGGCGGATGAGCCGACGGCTTGCGTGTCGATGGAACTGAGTCT
>CAMDAX010000137.1 GCA_945888885.1 Nitrosovibrio sp. Nv4
CAAATTAACTTCTGGTACGTGATCATAGCGATGCTTGGCATTTTGTTTGTGCAGAACCTGTACAAACAGTACACCAAGGTTGAGCCAATTCCCTATAGCCAATTTCAAACTTTGTTGGATCAAGGTATGGTTGCCGAGATTGCGGTCACTCACGATTATATCTACGGCAGGCTCAGGGAGACTGGTGTTGATGGGGTAAAGGAATTTATCACCGCACGGGTGGAACCAGAACTCGCGGATAAGTTGGACAAGCATAATGTGGTCTATACCGGGGTAGTGCAGAGCACATGGATCCGTGACCTGCTGTCCTGGCTTTTACCGATGGTCGTTTTCATTGCGATCTGGCTGTATGCAATTCGCCGCATGGGCGGCGGCGTCAGCGGTGGTCTGATGTCGATCGGCAAGAGCCGCGCCAAGGTATTTGTGGAGAAGGAGATCAAGGTTACCTTTGCGGATGTGGCCGGCGTCGATGAGGCGAAGGAAGAGTTGATCGAGATTGTCAATTTTTTGAAGGATACCGAGGGCTATAGCCGTCTTGGCGGTCGTGTGCCGAAAGGTATTTTGTTGATCGGCCCGCCCGGTACCGGCAAGACCCTATTGGCACGTGCTGTGGCTGGCGAGGCGAGCGTGCCGTTTTTCTCGATCTCCGGATCAGAATTCGTCGAGATGTTCGTCGGTGTCGGCGCCGCCAGGGTGCGCGATCTGTTCGAGCAAGCACGGGAGGTGGCTCCGGCGATCATCTTTATCGACGAACTGGATTCACTCGGGCGCGCCCGTGGTGCCTATGGTCTTGGCGGACACGATGAGAAAGAGCAAACGCTGAATCAGTTACTGGCCGAGCTTGATGGCTTCGATCCCAAGAGTGGCGTGGTACTGCTGGCCGCCACTAACCGGCCAGAGATTCTCGACCCGGCGTTGCTGCGTGCAGGACGGTTTGACCGTCAGGTATTGGTGGATCGTCCGGACAAAATTGGCCGTGAACAGATTCTGGCGGTGCATCTGAAAAAAGTGAAGCTCGATCCAGATGTAAAGCCGGAGCAGATTGCAGCATTGACACCAGGCTTCACTGGCGCAGATCTGGCGAATTTGATTAACGAAGCAGCGCTGCTTGCCACTCGGCACAAGGCCACATCGGTAACCATGGAAGATTTCAACAACGCGATCGAACGTATCATCGCGGGACTTGAAAAACGCAATCGCCTGCTTAATCCAAAAGAGCGTCGCGTCGTTGCATTCCACGAATTGGGCCATGCCATGGTGGCACTAGCCCTGCCTGGCACCGATGAAGTGCACAAAGTCTCGATCATCCCACGCGGCGTCGGTGCCCTCGGCTATACCATCCAACGGCCGACCGAAGATCGGTTTCTGATGACGCGCACAGAGTTGGAACACAAGATGGCTGTACTGTTGGGTGGGCGCGCGGCAGAGCGGGTGGTATTCGGCGAGATATCAACTGGTGCAGCGGACGATCTTGCCCGCGCCACCGACATTGCCCGCGCCATGGTGCTGCGCTACGGCATGAGCGAGGCCCTGGGCAACGTCGTTTATGATCGCGAGCGTTCGACCTTCCTGCAACCCGGCATTCCAATGCCACAAACCCGTGATTACAGTGAAGAGACTGCACGTGCGATCGATGATGCGGTGCATGCGCTCATCGATCAAGCCTTTGAGTGCGCTGTCGCCATACTGCAGCTCAATCGCGCACTGCTCGACCGTACTGCAGAAGAGTTGCTCAAGACCGAAACGTTGAATCAGCCTCAGATAGAAGCGTTGAAGCGTGAGATTGTTATTGGATCCACGCCGCCGGTTGCAGCATAGGCCTGGTGTAAATCTTCTTCGAAGATGCTGTGCAAGTCTCCATTGCCTGCTGCGCTTAAAAATAAGCTCGACATAGACTGCGATTCCTGTATAATTTGCCCTTCGATGAAAGGGCGTCATGCTTTTTCTCGGGTTCATCGTTCCTGACCTCTCTTCGATTTTCAAGCTTCCTCCGGAAATTGCGCAGTACCCTGGTTAGCGGCGATGTTTTATATGTGCGCTAGCGGTACTTTGCCCAATACACACCGGCAGTCATTTCCTGCTTGCGCGTTTATTTTTTTACTTTTTAGGAAAATAACGTGTCTTTTGAAAATCTGAATCTGCATCCTCTTATCCTCAAAGCTATTGTCGACTCGGGTTACACCGCGCCGACCCCGATCCAGGAACAAGCCATTCCAGAATTGCTGGCAGGTCACGACATCATGGCCTCAGCCCAGACCGGCACCGGCAAGACCGCCGCATTTATGCTACCAGCATTGCATCGCCTTGCCACACCAGCCAAAGTCCACGGTCGCGGCCCACGGGTACTGGTACTGACTCCGACGCGCGAACTTGCGCTCCAGGTGTCGGAAGCCGCTGCCAAATACGGCAAGCATTTACCCCGTGTCAAGGTGGTTAGCATACTTGGCGGAATGCCCTATCCGTTGCAAAACAAATTATTGTCTCAACCAGTTGATATTCTGGTGGCGACACCTGGACGCCTGATCGATCATATTCAACGTGGACGCATCGATTTCTCGCGCCT
Source organism: Nitrosovibrio sp. Nv4 (assembly GCA_945888885.1). Lineage (GTDB taxonomy): Bacteria > Pseudomonadota > Gammaproteobacteria > Burkholderiales > Nitrosomonadaceae > VFJL01. Next base: position 2,564 of record CAMDAX010000137.1, read on the forward strand.
GGAAATGATGGTGCTAGACGAAGCCGACCGCATGCTCGATATGGGTTTTATCGATGACGTAGAAAGAATCGCTTCAGCCACACCTGCCACTCGCCAAACCTTGTTATTCTCAGCTACCTTGGATAGCGCGATAGATAAAGTTGCGGCACGTCTGTTGAAAACACCCAAGCGCATCCAGATTGCGGCACAACAGGCAAGACTCGATAACATCGAACAACGACTGCATTATGTGGATGATCTTTCACACAAGAACCGGTTACTGGATCATCTGCTACGCGATATGGCATTGAAGCAGGCCATCGTTTTCACTGCGACCAAGCGCGATGCCGATACACTGGCAGACAATCTCTCTGCCCAAGGGCATGAAGCTGCTGCATTGCACGGCGATATGAGCCAACGTGATCGTACCCGTACCCTGACCAAACTGCGTCATGGCGGATTGCGGGTATTGGTGGCTACTGACGTGGCGGCACGGGGTATCGATGTAGCTGGCATTACCCATGTTATCAACTTCGACTTGCCAAAATTTGCTGAAGACTACGTGCACCGTATCGGCCGTACTGGTCGTGCTGGCGCAGCAGGCATCGCAGTATCATTCGCTTCTGGCAAGGATGGTGTCAATCTGAAAAAGATCGAGCGTTTCACTGGACAGCAGATCGCCTCGCATGTGGTGCCAGGCCTGGAGCCGCGCTTCAAGCCGCGTCCTGGTGGCGCCGGTGGCGCATCCAGAGGTACGCCTAATGTCGCCCACAAGCGCAGTCGCACATGGTCAAACGATACCAGCGGTCGCAACGGCAATAGCGCCAACGGGAACCGGGACACCAGCCGCGACCGTTCATTTAGCAATGATAATCGTGGTAATTCGTTCCGAGGCAACAGCAATCCCAGTCCCTACGCCAGAACCAAGTAGTCTGGTTGACATTGCAGTAAAAATGGCCCGGTGCGTCCGGGCCATTTTTATTCGGGACAATCAGACAATGTTGGGACAGTGGCTACCCCCCCTTTTTAAATTCTGGGGTCTGCTTACGACACGTTTCTGCCGGTCGCGATAGCCTGTTCCGATGATGCTGGTGAAAAAGAAGTGAGTGGGCCAAGGCGGGGTAATCCAGAATCTATTGTGAGTTTTCTCTGTTTCGGTCAGCATAGCTTGGATAGAGTACGGCTCGGACTTCACCATACTTAATCCAAGTTGCTGGCTGCAATATTAGTGCGGCAGTTTGGCAGCGAGCACCTCTACCTGCTCGATCTGTGGCGGTTGAGAAAGTAGCTCGGCGGCATTAGCCATTAGTGCGGCTGCGATTGGGCCAGCCAAATGTGCTGAGCGTCCCGCTTCATCAGCAAAGGCATCGAAGATGCCGAACGTTGATGGCCCTAGCCGTAGCGCGAACCAGACCGGCGTAGTGGCTTCCTGATTTGCCAGGGTGAGGGCACTTTCAAGAAAGCTGGCGACAACAGCTTCTTTCCCGGGTTTGGCTTCCAAGCGTACCAACAGAGCAACCTTTACCATGGTGATTTCTCCTTTCTGAAGTTGAACTACGAGAGGCAAATTTTAATGATGATATCGATTCCTGCCAAGTGGCAAGATTGACAATTATAGTATAATTCCTGCCATGCGCATCTACATCCTTGCTCTCGATGAAATTTTTGACATCGGTTTGTCCACCGTTCTCGACACCTTCAGTATCGCAAACGATCTGGCGAAATCTGCCGGGACTCCTTCGGTTCATTTCAAGGTAACTATCGTTGGTGTTCGCCGCCGGGTGCGCACCAGCCAGGGACTATCGGTGCCGGTCGTATCGGCAGCACAGCTTGCGCGCCCGGACATTGTGCTGATTCCTGCGCTTGGAGCAAAAATGCCCGAGACATTGCAGGTGGCACTCGAACGGCGTGACGTGGCAGATGCAGGGGAACTGCTGCGGCAATGGGCCGATGGTGGCGCTCTGGTAAGTGCCGCCTGCACCGGAACTTTTGTCCTTGCTAACACTTCGCTGCTCGACGGACAGAGCGCTACCACCTCATGGTGGCTGGCCCCATTGTTCCGCGAGCGTTACCCTCGCGTCATACTGGAAGAATCTCGTATGGTCGTGGGCTCGTCCAGTTTCGTTACTGCGGGGGCGGCACTGGCGCATATTGACCTGGCGCTATGGTTGGTGAGGCGCAGCAGTCCAGCGCTGGCAGCATTGACGGCGCGTTATCTTGTAATTGATCCACGCCCATCACAGGCGATTTTCATGATTCCTGACCACCTCATACATACGGATCCACTGGTCGAGCGATTTGAGCAGTGGGCACGACACCGGCTAAATGAGGGCTTCTCGCTTAACGCAGCCGCCAACGCAACTGGTACCAGTGCGAGAACCCTCGCACG
>CAMDAX010000138.1 GCA_945888885.1 Nitrosovibrio sp. Nv4
CTTCCTCTCTAATCCGAAAACTAATTACGCCAACAGAAGGGCTAGAACATATCATGTTTTAGCAAAGTTTCGTAGTTGAGCTGTTTCTGATTGAATGGACAGATGGGAAAATCATCGGTTTATACAGCAAATTGACTTCGAAGGTAAAACTAATATGTACTCTGAACTGCTACACCTGAGATCTTACATCCTAAATTCCTCTGTTAGGTTACTCTAACGGCCAAAGAAGATGGAGGGAAGCTGAGGAACTGTGAATTTTTAGGTCTGGTCGCAATAATTTTGTTAATGAAATAGCGTGCAAGTACGCTCCAACGATCAGCTTTGTTCAACTGAAGTGCATTTGCCAGAACATGATCAATACCCTTTCGTATATTGGCGATTATCGACTTGATATAATCTTCGACTGCGTGAGTCAGAGTGAGCAGTAATCGGAACAGTGTGACTCTTATGAATATATGCGCTCATCTGTTTATTCTACGCCGCAGGCGGCGGGGAATATAACCTAAAGAGATTTAATCAGTTAGTTATACTTTTTGAGTAAGCTCTAACTATAGCTCGCGCTTCGGAGATCGAGTAAAGAGGAACACTGGCCATCGCATTTGCTATTATACTTGACCAAATTGCTACAGGAATTGAACAGTCATTATGTAGACAGTAATAAGTTCTCTCTAATAAATTTGCTCCGCGCGCCCTGCACCTATCCCCGCGGCAAGACCACGGGGAATCGCAAGTTTACTTTATACGTGTCACTTAAATTCAGGAACCGGTATGTCTAGGGCAACACTTAAAGTTTTAACCTATAACATCCACAAGGGTTTTAGTGCGACTAATCTTCGATTTATCCTTCATGAGATAAAAAACTTATTGCGTCATGTCGATGCCGATGTGATTTTTCTACAAGAAATACACGGTGAATGCAATATTTCCAATAATCGATTTGATGATTGGCCCAATAGTCGGCAATTTGAATTTCTTGCAGATCAAGTTTGGCATCATTATGCATATGGCAAGAATGTTATTTATAAATCGGGGCATCACGGTAACGCGATCTTAAGTAAATATCCCTTAATTGAGTGGGAGAATATTAATGTTTCTATGTTGCGATCAGCCAGTCGTAGTCTTTTACATGGGACATTACAAATTCCTGGAGTTCATCAGAAAATTCATATCATCTGTGTACATTTAGGATTGTTCGGACATGAAAGAGAGCGTCAACTTTTAACGCTAGCAAAACGCATCAACTCCCATGTTCCCTCCAATGAGCCACTGATTATCGCCGGAGATTTCAATGATTGGCGTGGCCGAGCTGAACACTATCTAAACAGGGACTTAGGCGTTGAAGAAGTTTTTAAAATGACCCATGGCGCCTATGCGCGCACCTTTCCTGCTTGGTTGCCTGTATTATCAATGGATCGCATTTATTACCGCGGATTCAGTGTTATCAGCTGTAATAATCACCTCAACAGCATACCATGTAAAAGATTATCAGATCATATTCCGTTGTTCGCGGAATTTAAGTTAATTTAAAATATGGCGGAATAAATTTGCTCCGCGCGCCCTGACCTGGTCAAGTAAAACCGGACATCTCAGTTAAGCAACTTTCATCGTTTTTCTGCTTCAGCTTCATATTGGTTCGGACTTTTGTAATCCAGGTATGAATGCAGTCTTTGGTTGTTATAAAACACGGCGATATACTGCGACCCGCGAGTCCTGCTTCGCGATTAGGCCAGGCGGTGGCCGACGCAACCAGATAGCCATTCGCAATGCGTCACAGACCAGTGTTGCTTTCATCCGTAAGCTGTCTGCGGATCAGATCATCCGGGCAATTGCGACAGCGTTGTTCATAGTCATAGTACGCACTGCGACTGACATCCAATAGCCGACACATTAGGCCGACCGGGTAGATCTTTTTCTTTCCTGATTAGAAAGATTCTTCAGCCTGCCGAAGCCAACGTGCCGGGCGAGGTCCCCGATAGTGGCTGCAGCGACGAACAGGCCTAGAGGGAGCGCTTCAAGATGAAACGCCACCCAGGCTGATCTTGAGGTTGCCCAAGACCGTGTTGATACAGTTGAATTCTGGTAATTCTTTGGGTTTTCGACTGTCCGCGACTATTGCCCGGTGCTGGCAGCCAGCATCAGTAACCCCGTTCTCGGAGCCCCGACCTGCCTTGCCGCCAGCCAATTCTCCGTGATGGTAAGAATCATTCGTCTGGACATTACCACACAGCGCATCCCGTTCGATCATCGCCTGCATCAGCTTCTGCTGAATCAGCCAAGCCGTGGGGTAACTCACGTCCAGCTGCCGCTTAAGGTCGAGTGCCGACAAGCCAGTCTTGTCTTGTCTTGTCTTGGCTTGGCTGATCAGATAAATTGCCAAGAACCAAATGTTTAGCGCCAAGTGAGTGCCTTGGAACAAGGTGCCCGCGATCAGAGATGTCTGTAACCGGCAGCACTTGCATTGGAAGTTCTTGTGTTTTCCTAACTTAAGCAAGTAGTAATTCGCGTTGCCGCAGCCTGGCAGCTGAATCCTTGCGACCATCGGGATGCTTCCAATGCATCCGCGCATTGCTCATCTGTGCCAAACTGCACAAGGAGTGCAGATAAGGACAAGCCTGCTTGGCGTTGGATGCGGCCATGGCCCATGGCAATTTCTCTTTGGTGGGTTTGTTTGGGTCAGTATGCGCTTTATATCAAATAGAAAAAATCGGGTTTGGGTGAAGAATCTTTCTAGTCAGGTGCGGTATTGCACATCACACAGTAGACGACCAAATTCTTTCTTGACTACACCGTAGCACTCGCAAACGGAGGCCTCCAGTCCGGAACGATCAAGTACTGTAATGTGACCGCGGCGGTAGTGAATATTGCCCGCGCGCTGCAAATTCCCGGCTGCTTCGGTAATGCCTTCGCGGCGTACGCCAAGCATAATGGCGATTTGTTCTTGTGTGATGACGAGTTCTTGAGCGGGTGCGCGATCGAGTGTCAACAATAGCCAGCGGCACAACCGCTGTTCTATCGAGTGGTGCCGATTGCAGACCGCTGTCAGGCTCATCTGTGTCATGAGTGCCTGGGTGTAGCGCAACAACAGGCCTTGCATCAATCCGGCCCGGTTGAATTCCTGTTTGAGTAAGCTGCTTTCGAGGCGGTAAGCGTGACCGGCAGTTTGCACCATGGCTGAACTGGGTGTGGTATCGCCACCCATGAACAGTGCAATACCGACGACCCCTTCATTGCCGACGCCTGCGGTTTCGGCGGATGCGCCAGACTCCGTGACATAGTGCAACGAGACGATAGCAGTGGTGGGAAAATAGGCGTGCTGTAATTGTTCGTCAGGTTCATAAAGGTACTTCCCGAGCGGCATTGCGACCAATTCCAAGTGTGCCGCTAGGCGTTCTAAGTCGGGTGCAGGAAGCGCAGCGAGGAGGTGGTTTTGATTGGGGCTATGGGGTAAGTGCATGGCAGTGTATTCGGAATAGGCGTTCTATTTCTTGGATTTCTTGGATGTAACCTCTAATCCGATGCCGCGGTAACCGATGTAGCCACAAAACCGATTGAACATGGGCTCCCCGCTGACGCGAAACTTTTGCTGTGAACCATCGTTATTAATACGGCTAAATTCAAAGTCCAGAAAGGGTTGTCGCGCAGCAATCTTTGCCTGTAATTCTGCATGTTCCGCCGCATTCCACCCGGATGGCATGTCGTGATTTGATTCGTCCGCCAAGGAGTCGACTCGAACGCCGAGCATTTCCAGAACCGGACCGGATACTTTGATAAAGTTACCGCTCTCGTCTTGCTCCCAATACCAATCGGAAGCTAGTTCGGTAAGACTGCGATAGCGCGCTTCGCTTTCGCGTAGTTCGGCCGTACGTTCTTGAACAGTCTGCTCAAGTAATAGGTTGTGTTGATGCAGTAATTTATAGAGCAACCGCACTTCGAGTATGTTATGGATGCGCGTTTTCACTTCCACCAGATCAAACGGTTTACTGATGAAATCCTTGGCCCCAGCCTGCAACGCACGCAGCTTGTGACCAGGCTGCGCCGTAAGTACGATCACTGGCAGATAGGCATCCAACTCGTTGGTCTTTAAGCCTTCCATCACCTGAAATCCATCCATATTTGGCATCTGTAAGTCGAGCAGAATGAGGTCATAGCCGATCTTGCGATGCCGTGCGCAAACCTCTTGCGGATTCATGGTTGATTCCACTTGCGTATAACCGGCTTCGCTCAGTAACTGCTCAAGCATACTGATATTGGGTTCTTGATCATCAACAATGAGGATGCTGGCGTTAAGAATGTCGGGGATACTAATTGTCATGATTTTCCATATTTGTGCCGGCTGATTGCGTCTCGGAAAATTTTAGTGCTGCGTCCAGGGTGTCGAGAAATTCGTTTAGCTTGATGGGTTTTGTGAGGTAACGAAAGAATCCGACCTCAAGACCTCTTACGATGTCTCGCGGCATAGCATTGGCACTGAGCGCGATAACCGGTATATGGGCTGTCTCTGGATCTTTGCGCAGAATTTCCAGCGCATGGATCCCGCTAATACCAGGCAGATTGATGTCCATGAGAATTACATCCGGGCACGAAGCGCGTGCAATTTCGATGCCACGAAGACCATCCTGAGCGCTCAGCAAGTGGATATCAGGTCGACGTTCGAGCAGGTTTTCTACTAACAGCAGATTGGCCGGATTATCCTCGACATAGAGTAAGGTGCGTAAAGGAGTGTCAGCTGAAATCTTTCGCGGGACGATAGCTATGGATTGATCGTCATCAAGCGCTGTTTGTGGCGCATCTGTCAGATTTAATTTAATCCAGAACACACTACCTTTTCCGACAGTGCTTTCCACCCCAATTGCACCGCCCATTAATTCTACCAACCGTTTGCTGACTACCAGACCAATGCCCGTGCCTTCCTCTGTGCCGATCTCAC
>CAMDAX010000139.1 GCA_945888885.1 Nitrosovibrio sp. Nv4
GCTCCGCTTGCTGCTTCACCAAACCAGAGCCCGGTACCACCATCGCAAGCTTGATGTTTGCAGCAATATGCCTGCCCTTCACTACTTCTGCCGCTGCCCGCAAGTCTTCAATGCGTGAATTGGTGCAGGAGCCAATAAATATCTTATCCAAATAAATCTCACTGATCGGCATATTGGGCGCCAGCCCCATGTATTTGAGGGCATGTTCCATGTCATGACGCTTCACAGCGTCGGCGATCTGCGAGGGATCGGGCACTCTGCCGTCAACCGTCGCCACCATCTCGGGTGAAGTCCCCCAGGTTACCTGCGGTCTGACCTGCGTCGCATCCAGACTCACCACCCGGTTGAAGATTACACCCTCGTCACTTTTAAGGGTGCGCCAATAGGCGACCGCTTTCTCCCATAATTCGCCTTTTGGTGCAAAGGGGCGTCCCTTGATGTATTCGATGGTGGTGTCATCCACCGCTATCATACCAGCGCGCGCGCCCGCCTCGATGGCCATATTGCAAAGCGTCATGCGCCCTTCCATGGAAAGCGCACGGATGGTGCTACCGGCAAATTCAATGGCATAGCCGGTACCACCTGCGGTACCAATCTTGCCGATAATGGCAAGCGCAACGTCCTTGGCAGTGACACCATGACCAAGCCCACCCTCAACCAGAATCTGCATCGCCTTGGCTTTTTTCATCCGTAGACACTGGGTCGCGAGCACATGCTCCACTTCCGATGTACCAATACCGAAAGCGAGGCAGGCGAAAGCGCCATGCGTGCTGGTATGCGAATCCCCACACACCACCGTCATGCCAGGCAGTGTGGCGCCCTGCTCCGGACCAATCACGTGCACGATCCCCTGGCGCAGGTCATTCATTCTGAATTCGGTGATACCTAATTCTTCGCAATTCTGGTCGAGAGTTTCCACTTGCAGGCGCGATATCGGATCGCTGATCCCATGGCTGCGCTCAGTGGTGGGTACATTGTGGTCGGCTACTGCAAGAATTGAGTCCAGCCGCCAAGGCTTGCGCCCAGCCAGCCTTAACCCTTCAAATGCCTGTGGACTGGTAACCTCATGCACCAGGTGGCGATCGATGTAGAGCAGCGCCATCCCGTCCGGTTTATCGGACTCTTCGTGCACTACATGGCTTTGCCAGAGTTTGTCGTATAGGGTCTGCATCTTGCAAGGTACCGGAAAAGTGCGAAATTATCCCATAATGCAGCCATGAGAGGTAGGCATGTCTCCCCCACCCTGTTCATTCATAACTTAACGTCCCACTCCCTCAGTCCAAATCAAATATGCAGTGCCCGTTTATCGACACTCAGCGCTGCTTCGTGCAGCACTTCTGATAATGAAGGGTGAGCGTGAACGATACGAGCGATATCTTCACTGCTGGCAGCAAATTCCATCGCTATCACAGCTTCAGAGATCATCTCTGAAACATAGGGGCCGATCATGTGGACACCGAGAATGCGATCAGTATCGGCATCTGCCAGCACTTTGACGAAACCACTCGTCTCACCCAGGGCGCGCGCACGCCCGTTGGCCATGAATGGAAACTGTCCTGCTTTATATTGAATTCCTGCAGCTTTCAATTCCTGCTCGGTCTTGCCCACCCAGGCAATTTCCGGCGAAGTGTAAATCACCCACGGAATGGTATCGAGATTCACATGCCCCGCCTGCCCCGCGATGATTTCTGCCACCGCGACACCCTCCTCGGAGGCCTTGTGTGCCAGCATTGGTCCGCGCACTACGTCACCGACGGCATACACATTTGGCAGATTGGTGCGGCAGTGACTGTCCACTTCGATGCGATCATGATTATCCAGTTGCAGCCCGACATTTTCCGCACCCAACCCGGCGGTATTGGGAATGCGGCCCACTGCGACAATCAGCTTATCCACTTCCAGCTTCTGCGCCGCACCTTGAGCGTCGGTATATTCCACTGTAATATTTTCCCCGTCAACTCTGATCGCGCTGATTTTGACGCCGGTTTGGATCCCCAACCCCAATTCTCTGGTAAATATTTTCTGTGCCTCTTTTGCCACCTGCTCATCGGCAGCTATGAGAAAACCTGGCAACGCTTCAAGTATAGTGACTTCAGCCCCCAGTCTGCGCCATACGCTGCCCATTTCCAGGCCGATCACACCCGCGCCAATAACACCCAGACGTTTGGGTGTTTCGGTCAGCGCCAGCGCTCCCACATTATCCAGGATGCGTTCATTGTCCACCAGCACGAACGGCAACTGCCGGGGTGTCGAACCGGTGGCAATGATGACGTACTTTGCCTCGATAACCTCTGCCTGGTCACTGTTCTTCACTTCGATCTGCCAGACCTCACCGCCTGTGCCGCCCTTGAGAAACGCACCACGCCCATGCATTGAAGTAATCTTATTTTTTCGGAACAGCATGGCAATGCCGCTGGTAAAGGCTGCAACGATTTTGTTCTTGCGCGAAATCATCACCGGAACATCCATCGATAAACCTTGCAGATTGATACCGTGAGCAGAAAATTTATGTGCGGCGCGTTCATAATTCTCGGAAGATTCCAGCAGCGCCTTGGAAGGAATGCAACCAACATTAAGACAAGTACCACCAAGACTTGCTTTGCCCTGCGGGTTCTTCCATTCGTCTATACAAACGGTGTTAAACCCTAATTGGGCACAGCGGATCGCCGCCACGTAGCCACCAGGACCAGCGCCAATCACTGCTACATCAAAAGATTGGGACATGTTGATACCTTATGAAAAATGAAACTTATAATTCGAACCCACAAAGTGAGATAGGGGTCTTCCACTTTCAGGCTTCGAGTAGCGACCCCATCTCATTCTCCAGCGCTTCTTTTATCGCCACCAGGGAAAGCACTGCTTCACGCCCATCTATGATGCGGTGATCATAGGATAGCGCAAGGTAATTTATTGGACGAATTACAACTTGGCCATTCTCAGCCACCGGTCGATCCTTGGTGGCATGGATACCAAGGATCGCGCTTTGCGGTGGATTGATAATCGGAGTGGAAAGCATCGAACCGAATACGCCGCCATTGGTGATAGAGAAGGTGCCGCCCGTCAATTCCTCGATAGTCAGTTTTCCGTCCTGGGCACGTTTGCTAAAACCGGCAATCTGTTTTTCGATTTCGACCAGCGATAGACGATCGGCATCACGGATGATGGGCACCACCAAACCGCGCGGACTACCTACCGCAATGCCGATATCATAGTAACCATGATAGACGATGTCATTGCCGTCTACTGAAGCGTTAACAATAGGAAATTTCTTCAGCGCTGCCACAACCGCCTTGACGAAAAAAGAAGTGAAGCCGAGCTTGACCCCGTGTTCCTTTTCAAATCTTTCCTTGTGACGAGTACGCAAATCAATGATTGCCTGCATGTTGACTTCGTTGAACGTGGTAAGTATCGCCGCAGTAGATTGGGACTGCACCAACCGCTCGGCGATGCGTACCCGCAGTCGTGACATGGCCACCCGTTGCTCGGGCCGATTCCCGCTAGGCATGGCTACGGCTGCTACCAAAGCCGCCGTGGCCAGTGGGGGGGGTTGAATCCCCGCTTGGGTTACCACATCCTCCTTGGTGATACGTCCACCGCGTCCAGTTCCTCTGATTTCCTCGACCCTGAGATTCTCTTCTGCTGCCATTTTCCTGGCTGCTGGCATCATGGCTGAGGGCACTGCAGTCGCTGCAGCAGACTCCGTAACTGATTGCGCTGTGATCGCAGTCATAGTGGCTGTAGTTGTAGTTGTAGTTGTAGCTGTAGCCTCAGTATCTATGGTCGCGATGATTTCGCTGCTTACTACCGTCGCCCCATCTCCCTTGATGATTGTTGTCAGTACGCCTGTCACTGGTGACGGCAATTCCAGCACGACTTTATCGGTCTCGATATCAATCAGACTTTCATTCCGCTCAACATGCTCACCCTGTTTCTTGTGCCAGGAGAGCAGCGTGGCCTCTGCCACTGATTCGGACAATACCGGAACTTTGACTTCGACTAGCATGAGTCTTCCTTTTGGTTAAATTTTCTCGCGAAACGCTGCTGCCACCAATTCATTCTGTTGCGAGTTGTGCTTCGCCAGATATCCCACCGCCGGTGATGCCGATGATGGACGCAACGCATAACCCATTACCTGATCAGGCCGTTTGTGCCGCAGCAGATAATGCTGGATACGGTGCCAGGCCCCCTGATTACCGGGCTCCTCCTGGCACCAGAGTATCTCGCTAGCATTAGCATAGCGCTCAGTCTCGGCCTGGAAGTCATCGTGTGGGAACGGATACAATTGCTCGATACGGATAATTGTCATATCCGCAATCTTGTGTTCCCGCCGGTAAGCCAGCAAGTCGTAGTAGATTTTTCCGCAGCAGGCGATAATGCGCCGCACTTTTTTTGGATCAAGCTGTTCCGTTTCCGGGATTAAAGCCAGGAAACTGCCATGGGCCAGATCTTCCAGACTGGATACTGATTCTTTGCGGCGCAACATACTTTTGGGGCTCATGATAATCAGCGGCTTACGCATCGGGCGAATCATCTGCCGCCGCAGCAGATGAAACATCTGCGCTGGCGTGGACGGAACGCATACCTGAATATTGTATTCTGCGCACAATTGCAGGTAGCGTTCCAGGCGCGCCGAGGAATGCTCCGGCCCCTGTCCCTCGTAACCATGCGGCAGCATCATCACCAAGCTGCATAACCGTCCCCACTTGGCTTCGCCGGAAGCAATAAACTGATCTATCACCACTTGGGCACCATTGGCAAAATCGCCAAATTGCGCCTCCCAAACAACCAGCTCATTCGGTTGAGCGGTAGCATAGCCATATTCAAAACCCAGTACCGCCTCTTCCGACAATACTGAATCGATAATCACAAAATCCGGCTGCTCTGGCGTAATATGACAGAGTGGAATATAGCTACCA
>CAMDAX010000140.1 GCA_945888885.1 Nitrosovibrio sp. Nv4
ACCGCAACTTTCTTGCGCGCACTAGGGCCGGAGCCGTGGAAAGCCGCTTACGTACAACCTGCACGCCGCCCCAAGGATGGTCGTTACGGCGAGAACCCAAACCGTCTACAGCATTACTACCAGTTTCAAGTGGTATTGAAACCAGCACCAGCCAACATCTTGGAACTATACCTCGATTCACTGAAAGAACTCGGTTTTGATCTGAAGAAAAATGACGTTCGCTTTGTCGAAGACGACTGGGAGAACCCGACGCTGGGTGCCTGGGGTCTGGGCTGGGAAGTATGGCTGAACGGTATGGAAGTTACGCAATTTACATACTTCCAGCAAGTGGGGGGTATCGACTGTAAACCGATCACCGGCGAAATCACATACGGCCTGGAGCGGCTGGCAATGCATCTGCAAGGCGTAGAAAGCGTATTCGACCTGACCTGGACGAAAGGACTCAGCTACCGCGATGTTTACCACCAGAACGAAGTCGAGCAGTCGGCCTATAACTTCGAACACAGCGACGTGGAATTTTTGCTGCTGGCTTTTGGCAAGCACGAGCAGCAGGCCAAACATTTGATAGAGCAGCAACTAGCGCTGCCCGCTTATGAGCAAGTGCTGAAAGCCGCGCACTCGTTCAATTTGCTGGATGCGCGCGGCGCGATTTCCGTCACCGAACGCGCCGCCTACATCGGACGCATTCGTCATTTGGCGCGTAGCGTCGCACAAGCCTACTATGAGAGCCGCGAACGCCTGGGCTTCCCGCTGGCACCACGTGAGTGGGTAGCGCAAATGCCAGAAAAAGCGACATTAGCATGACAACAAAAAATCTACTGGTCGAACTGTTGGTCGAAGAACTGCCACCAAAGTCTCTGAGGAAACTGGGAGACAGTTTTGCGGAAACTCTAGCGGCTAGCCTTAAATCTCAAGGCTTGGTGGCAAGTGATGCTGTAGTCACAACCTATGCTTCGCCACGCCGCCTCGCGGTGCATATTACAGACGTAACATCACAGTCTCCAGCTAAAGAAGCTATCGTCAGACTAATGCCCAAGAAGGTAGGGCTCAATGAATTTGGCGAGAAGACAGACGCGCTAAAAAAGCGTTTGGATAAGGAAGGCTACTGGTTTGATGACCACACTATGGAGCTTGATATTGATGGGATTGATGAGAAAGGTGTCATTTGCATCGCTCTAATAAAAAAGGAACCGCCACTTCCACTTGCTGTGGCATTGCAACTGGCATTAGGTATTACGCTAGTTAAGCTACCGATTGCCAAAGTGATGACTTATCCAGATCCATCAGGCGATGGATGGGATACAGCAGCGTTCGTCCGCCCGGCGCACCGATTAGTTGCACTGCATGGTGCCGAGGTGGTATCCCTACGTGAGCGTCAACTGGGACTGACTGTTGGACGCGAGACGCAAGGCCATCGTTTCGAAGCCAGCGTGAATCCGGTGGTGCTCAAAGACGCAGATAGCTACGCGCAACAATTGGAAAGCGAAGGCGCAGTGATCCCCAGTTTTGAAAAACGCCGTACCGAGATTACACGTCAACTGGCGGAGGCTGCAGCGAAAGTGGGTGGTGGAGTGAGACCCATTGAGGATGACGCCTTGCTGGACGAAGTAACTGCACTGGTCGAACGCCCCAATGTGCTGGTCGGAAAGTTTGATGCCGCATTCCTTGAGGTACCGCAGGAATGTCTGATTCTGACCATGAAAGCCAACCAGAAATATTTCCCGCTGCTGGATGCCAACGGCAAGCTCACCAACAGATTCCTGATCGTGTCCAATATTCGTCCGGCAGATGCAAGCCTGGTGATCAGCGGCAACGAGCGCGTACTGCGAGCGCGTCTGGCCGATGCAAGATTCTTCTTCGACCAGGACAGGAAGAAACCGCTGGATTCGCACATACTTGATCTGGCCAAGGTGGTGTACCACAACAAGCTTGGCAGCCAAGGTGAGCGTGTACAACGCGTTCAGTCTATCGCCATTAACATCGCTGCAAAGCTGGGTGGCGAAGAACTGGTGCGGCAGGCCGAACAAGCAGCCTTGCTGGCCAAAGCCGACCTGCTCACTAACATGGTGGGTGAGTTCCCCGAGTTGCAAGGCATCATGGGGCGCCATTACGCGCAACATGATGGAGTGAGTGATGAAGTTGCTTATGCCATTGAAGACCATTACAAGCCCCGTTTCGCAGGTGATGAACTGCCGCGCAACATAGTCGGCATCTGTGTTGCACTGGCGGACAAATTGGAAACGCTGGTGGGCATGTTTGGTATCGGGCAAGCACCTACCGGTGACAAAGATCCGTTTGCATTGCGTCGTCACGCACTGGGTGTAATCCGCATACTAATTGAGCGAGACCTCCCGCTTAGGTTGGATTGGTTATTCCATGCGACGCGTCTCGCAGATGCCAGGACAATAACAGCATTGTCCGATTTTATTTATGACCGACTTGCTGGCGGCCTACGTGAACAAGGTTATTCTGCACAAGAGGTAGACGCGGTTCTGTCGTTGCGACCACAATTATTGATTGAAGTACCCAAACGCCTCGCTGCCGTGCGTGCTTTTGCCGCGTTGCCCGAAGCTGCAAGCCTCGCCGCCGCCAACAAGCGCGTGGGCAATATTCTCAAAAAGGTGGAAGGTGATTTTACCCTTCGACAAGCTCAGGGTGAACGGTTTGAAATTGACACTGCGCTGTTGCAAGAACCAGCCGAGCAAACCTTGCATCAGGTATTGAGCCAGATTGTGCCCAAGGCCGAAACGGCTTTCGCGGCAGGCGACTACACTGCTTCTTTGCAAATGCTGGCTGCATTGAAAGAGCCAGTGGATATCTTCTTTGACAAGGTGATGGTCAATACTGATGATGCAACGCTGCGCGCCAATCGCCTCGCACTGCTGCTGCAGTTACAACATGCAATGAATCGCGTAGCCGACATTTCCAAACTGGCTACCTGACATGGAACTGATCATTCTCGACCGTGATGGCGTCATCAATTACGACAGCAACGCTTACATCAAAACGCCGGACGAATGGAAACCCATTCCCGGTAGCCTGGAGGCGATTGCGCATCTCACCCAAGCCGGTTACCGGGTGGTAATCGCTACCAATCAGTCCGGTATCGGCCGTGGACTTCTGGACATGACGGCGTTCAATACCATCAATGACAAGATGTGCAAGGCGGTGAACCAGGCGGGTGGGCGCATCGATGCAATGTTTTTCTGTCCGCACACCCATACGGATCAGTGCAGCTGCCGCAAGCCTGCAACCGGTATGTTTGAGGAAATCGCGCGGCGTTTTAGCTTGGATTTGAAGGGTGCACCTACAATCGGCGATTCATTGCGCGACTTGCAGGCTGCGGCCGCAGTCGGTGCAGTTCCAATTCTAGTGTTGACTGGCAAAGGCAAAGAAACCAGAGCGGCAGATGGGCTTCCTGAAAATACGCAGATTTTTCCCGACCTGGCGCAAGCGGTTGACGCTCTGACAGGATGAGCATGATCCTGGCGGTGCTACGCTCGACGCTCTATACCCTGATCCAGATCGTCATTACGCCGCCTTATGCGCTGATCGCGCTGGCCACATTCCCGCTGCCGCCGCTCAGCCGTTATCGTATTATTTCCGGATGGGCGCATCTGATGTTGTTCCTGCTTCGCGTCATCTGTGGCGTCCGCTACCGTGTACTGGGAGCGGAACATATTCCCAAAATACCCAGTATTGTATTGTCGAAACATCAATCGGCTTGGGAGACACTGGCATTTCAACAGATCTTTCCACCGCAGGTGTGGGTGCTTAAGAAAGAGCTGCTGCGTATCCCATTCTTCGGTTGGGGATTGGCGATGACCAGCCCCATCGCCATCGATCGCAGTTCCGGAAAAGCAGCACTGAAACAAATTGTCATACAAGGCAGAGACCGGTTGAAGCAGGGTTTCTGGATCGTTATTTTCCCGGAAGGTACCCGCATCGCCCCCGGTGAGAAAGGTAAATATGGTATCGGCGGTGCATGGCTTGCGACCCATGTCGATGCACCGGTAGTGCCGGTGGCGCACAATGCGGGGGAGTTCTGGAGCAAAGATGCCTTTGTCAAATTGCCGGGCACGATTACCGTCAGCATCGGTGCGCCGATAAATTCCGCTGGCATGGAACCAGGCGAACTCAATGCCAGAGTGGAAGCGTGGATTGAAGCCGAGATGATCCACATCGGCAGTCAGAAAACATCGCAACCCTAGTCGGTGATGGAGGACAGATGACAGAAAATCTATCTCAATTCCCGCCAGAGGATCGAGTAGCGTCTTCAGGGGAAGTTCGCCGTGTCAGCTTGAACGGCAAGGAAGTGGTCTACACACTTAAGCGTTGCAGACGCAGAACTATCGGCATGAGAATAGACAGCAATGGCTTAACTGTCAGCATTCCACCGCAGGGGTCGCTGCGCTGGGTTGAATCGGTATTGCGCGACAAGGCCGACTGGGTGGTAAAAAAACTTGCTGAATGGGGAAACAAAAAATCGATCCGGCTGGTATGGGAGGAGGCTGCTATTTTTCCACTGCTGGGGGAACCATGGCAGTTGACAACAACAGCGCCTGGAGTAATGCGAATGGCCCAGGCAAAAATGAAAACCAAAACAGAAGACAGGCAACTGGCATTACCGTTGCCATCCGTGCTAACCATTCAGCAAGTCGAGAAAATCGTGATGGCATGGTATCGCCAGCAAGCACTGGCTTGCTTCAGCGAACGCATCACCTTGTACGCGCATAAACTCGGTGTATCGCAGCCGCAACTGCGGCTGTCGCGCGCCAAAACTCAGTGGGGCAGTTGCAATACACGCGGTATCGTCCGTCTCAACTGGCGGCTGAT
>CAMDAX010000141.1 GCA_945888885.1 Nitrosovibrio sp. Nv4
ACTTCCTCCATCGGCAGAATGGGGGTATTCGACAGCAGATCCGGCTGGAAAGCGAGATGGGGAACACGGTGTTTCGGATCGGCAGTGTGCATGCGGGTCACATCCACCAGATCCGCGACAACCGAGCTGGCGGTAGGCTCGGCACCAGCCCCAGCGCCATAATACAGCGTAGCACCCACTGCATCGCCTTTTACCACAATCGCATTCATCACGCCCTCGACGTTGGCGATTAGTCGTCGCGCAGGGATCAGCGTAGGATGAACGCGCAGCTCGATACCCCTGGAGGTGCGTTTGGTAATACCCAGCAGTTTGATGCGGTAGCCCAGCTCCTCAGCGTAACGGATATCCTCACGGGTCAGTTTGGCGATGCCTTCGGTATAGACTTTGTCGAATTGCATGGGAATGCCAAAAGCGATGGCCGCCATGATGGTGAGCTTGTGTGCGGCATCAATACCTTCGATATCGAAAGTAGGGTCAGTCTCGGCATAACCCAGCTTCTGTGCCTGTTTCAGCACGGTGTCGAAGGTCAATCCTTTATCGCGCATTTCTGACAAAATGAAGTTGCTGGTGCCGTTGATAATGCCGGCAATCCATTCGATACGGTTGGCAGTCAATCCTTCACGCAATGCTTTGATAATTGGAATACCACCCGCCACCGCCGCTTCGAATGCAACCATCACTCCTTTTTTCTGTGCGGCAGCAAAAATTTCAGTGCCGTGTGAAGCCAGCAGCGCTTTGTTGGCAGTAACCACATGTTTGCCGTTTTCAATGGCCTTGAGGATCAACTCCTTGGCGACGGTATAACCACCGATCAGTTCGATCACAATGTCTATGTCAGGATTTGTGACGATTTCGTTCGCATCAGCGGTGACTATGACATTGTCTCCTACAATTTTGCGCGCCTTTTCTACCTCGCGGTCAGCCACCATTGTAATGACGATGCCACGGCCAGCACGGCGTGTGATTTCTTCCTGGTTGCGCTTGAGTACCGCAAAAGTACCGCCGCCAACTGTACCAATACCTAACAGACCTACATTAATGGGTTTCATATTTTCAGTACAAAAAGAAGATTAATTAAAATCGGGGGTTTAAACACTAGGTTCGGCGCCGCTTGCGATAATTTTCAAGAAAATGTGCAATGCGACCTATGGCTTCGGTAAGGTCATCACTGTTCGGCAGAAAGACTACGCGCACATGGTCCGGCTGCGGCCAGTTAAAGCCGCTACCCTGCACCAGCAGAACCTTCTCTTCAGTCAACAAATCCAGCACAAATTGCTGATCATTGTCGATCGGATACATTTTTGGATCAAGACGTGGGAACAGATACATCGCCGCCTGAGGTTTGAAGCAGGTAACGCCAGGAATGTCAGTGAGCAGCTTCCAGGCAAGATCACGCTGGCGCACTAACCGTCCTGTCGGCATTACCAGATCATTGATGCTTTGGTAGCCGCCGAGCGCGGTCTGAATACCGAATTGCGCGGGTACGTTGGCACACAGGCGCATTGACGCCAGCATAGTCATGCCGGCGATATAATCGCGGGCATGCTGCTTTTCACCAGAAATCACCGCCCAACCAGAGCGAAATCCCGCAGCGCGGTAGTTCTTCGATAAGCCGTTGAGAGTGACAAACAGTACGTCATCTGCCAGTGAGGCAATTGAAGTATGCGTGGCACCATCGTACAACACCTTGTCGTAAACCTCATCCGCGTAAATGATGAGCTGGTGCTGACGGGCGATCTCAATGATCTCGCGCAATAAGTCATCCGGATAGAGTGCGCCAGTTGGATTATTAGGATTGATGATGACGATGGCACGAGTATTCGCGGTTACTTTGGCACGAATATCATCCAGGTCAGGCAGCCAGCCGGATTGCTCGTCGCATATATAATGCCGTGCCGTGCCACCCGCCAGCACCACTGCTGCTGTCCATAGAGGATAATCGGGTGCGGGAATCAGCACTTCATCGCCGCTATTCAGTAGCGCCTGCATGGTCATAACGATCAACTCGGATACGCCGTTGCCGATGTAAATATCCTCCATTTGCACATCGTGGATATGCTTCTCCTGGGTATAGTGCATGATCGCCTTGCGTGCAGCGAACAAACCTTTGGAGTCACAGTAGCCTGAAGCATCAGACAGATTGTGGATCACGTCCTGCAGAATCTCTTCAGGCGCATCAAAACCGAATGATGCCGGGTTGCCGATATTAAGCTTGATGATGTAGTGTCCATCCTCTTCCATCTGCTTGGCTCGGTCGAGCACCGGCCCGCGAATGTCGTAACAGACATTAGCCAGCTTGCTGGATTTTAGTATCGGTTGCATGGTTTTAATAAAAGCCTTGAGCCCCAAAAGGCACTGATAAAGACAACTGAAATGGATGGAATTTTAATTCTGCCCCGTTATTTTCTACTTTATCGTGACGCAAAAAAGATGTAATGTTACCCGACCCGCCAACCTGCCGCAAATGGAGACCTCAATTGAAGCTGCATCTTTCCGAACCTTCCGAACAGAATATGTTCACCGGCTATGGCACCGGCTATGTAATGGTTAATCAGATACGCTATGAACGCAGCCTGATTATTCTGCCCGACCGTATCATCGAAGATTGGCCAGCGCAGACTTTCGAGCAACTGGCGGTAGAACATTTCGAATATTTGTGCTCATTGCGGCCAGAAATAGTATTACTGGGTACCGGCGCTACCCTGCGTTTCCCTCATGTTTCCCTGACAAAAATACTGACTGCTTCAAAAATCGGTGTTGAAGTAATGGATACCAGTGCTGCCTGTCGCACCTATAATATTCTGACAGCGGAAGGGCGGCAGGTGGCGGCAGCGTTGCTGGTCTAGGTTTTGCCGATTGATACATGAGCACCTCTAATAATTTGAAGCGTGCTTATCGGGTGCAAGTGAGAATATCAACGAAGTGTCACTGATAAAATGGAATTGGAACAAAGAAATATTTCTTGTGAGTAACGAAGCATTGCAACTAAATTCAGATTTTTAGTGGTGGCTTGCATCACGATAACACTTCGGGACTGGCAAACTCGGTGCGTACTCGTTCCTGCCAACCTTTTAGCCAGATGGGGAATTCCGCAGCCGGCATCGGAACAGAGATGAAAGATCCCTGCGCCAGATCACACCCGGTACGCTGTAGTAGATCCCAGTCGTTCCGGTCCTCAACTCCTTCGGCCACAACTTCCATGCCCAGTTGTCTTGCCAGAGCGAGACTGGCATCGTACATCGCCCGCAGGGTCTCATCGCTCCAGGCGCGATGCACAAAGCCTTGATCGATCTTGAGTTCATCAAAGGGAATATCGCGTAATTGTGCGAGGGAAGAGTGCCCGGTGCCAAAGTCGTCGATTGAGAGACGAAAACGTTTCAAACGTAGCCGCGTCAGGATCTCCAGTGGAGCCCGCGTATCCTGCATCAGACGGCTTTCCGTCACTTCCAGCACTACCCCCTGCGGCGGCACGCCTGCCTTGGTTGCGAGTTCGGTAACGAAATCGACAAAATCCAGAGACGTCAGGTTATCCATCGAGATATTGACGGCCACCCGCAATGTTAGCCCCGCTTCTTGCCAGGCTTTTGCTTGGGTCAGCGCGCTGGTCAACACCGTGCGGGTCAGGTCATTAATCAAGCCGTGCGCTTCTGCTACGCCGATGAATCGATCAGGAAGTATTATTCCATCTATGGGATGACGCCAACGTACCAAAGTCTCTACCCCTACCACCTCAGCAGTAGCGACCGCTACCTTGGGTTGGTAGTAATTGACCAGTTGGCCACTGTTAATGGCAGTTTGTACTTCGTCCGCGCCATAAATTTTCTTCGTTACCGGAAGATTGTCCAGGGCGGGAGGCGTCCACTTTTCCAGCAGCGCGGACAACACCTCCGGCTTGACCGGTTTGCGCAGATGCCCGAGCACCTGAATTTTATGTGCCTGCACCAGTTTTTCGGCAGCCTGCAGCATGCGCTCATCTTCGCCGCTGATCAGGGTTAGACTGCCGCTATAGTGTCGTTCGACCAAGTGGCGGACGAATTCGATCCCGTCCATTCCCGGCATATTGAGATCCAGCAGGATCAGGTTTGGCCGTGCGTTTACGTCATCGATCTGATCAAGG
Organism: Nitrosovibrio sp. Nv4; assembly: GCA_945888885.1. GTDB lineage: Bacteria > Pseudomonadota > Gammaproteobacteria > Burkholderiales > Nitrosomonadaceae > VFJL01. The sequence continues at coordinate 4,118 of CAMDAX010000141.1, forward strand.
GCAGCATGCCCGTTATCGCACAGCGTGACTGAGGTGAACCCCATGTTTGCCAGCATACGGGCCAGCAGTTTGAGCATGAAGGGCTCGTCATCCAGCGCTAGAATTGTGACTGTGGATCTCTTAACCATGAATTTCTCCTTTAGACCCAAGAAGCCTTAACAAGTATTTCGTGGGGTCTGAGTTATGCAAGGCTACCACTTATTCCAATTTCATTGCATCAGCGATACATTCGCTAATGTCTTCATTAGGGGATCGACTGTCTGTGTGATTCGTTCATCATCGCTTTGTTTATGAAGTCACTTGGCGACATTCTGGAACTACGGGGAAACGGTAAGAGATACGCTGGAGAAATAGGTTACAGGTAAGAATGAAGAACAGGCCCCGATATGGCATAAATCATCGGGGAAGAAATGAATTTAAGATTGAAACTGTGATGTCCCCGATCACTCAGCAATCGGAGTACTGAGATAGATTGGGTTTTTTAACAAACGGTGGAGTCATAGTTGTTCCCGCTGCCCGTGATGGGCGGTGGGAACAACCCGCAACCACAATACCTCACTCGCTATCGCTGCTCTCCTCATCCGCCTTGACTTCCTTCAGCACCAGCTTCTTTTGCGTGCGGCTGGCATTGAGGTCGGTCTCGGCCACCGATTTGTGCACCAGGTTCTGGTGGCAATCGATACAGGTCGCGCCTTCCGTTTCCATCTTCTTGTGCGCGG
>CAMDAX010000142.1 GCA_945888885.1 Nitrosovibrio sp. Nv4
TGGGCAAAAAGCGTAAGAAGGACGACGACACCGTTCAAACTTTCACCCATGAATTGCGCTATCCCGCCACCACCGAACCGGCCAGGCTGGCGACTGAAATGAGCAAGCGCCACGATGCCCAGCACATGAGCGTGGTATTCAGCACCTACCATTCCATTGATGTCATCAGCCGCGCCCAGCACGATTTTAATCTGGCTGATTTCGACCTGATTATCTGCGACGAAGCGCACCGCACCACCGGCGCAACTTTCGATAACGAGGATGAAAGCACCTTCGTCAAAGTTCACGATAGTGATTACATCCGCTCTGCCAAGCGGCTCTACATGACCGCCACGCCGCGCATTTATGGTGAAGTGGCAAAAGCCAGCGCCGAAAAAGACAACGTCGCCCTATGCTCGATGGATGATGAAACGCTCTACGGCAAGGAGCTTTATGTCATCACCTTCTCGGAAGCCGTCCGGCGCAGCCTGCTGGTGGACTACAAAGTGATCGTGCTGGCCGTGGAAGAAACGCACATCAATCGCCGCCTGCAAAACCTGCTGAAGGACGAAAACAACCAGCTCAAGGTGGACGATGCCGCCAAAATCATCGGTTGCTGGAAGGCGCTATCCAAACAGGGATTGACCGATGACCTGACCGGCGATGGCCAAGCCATGCAGCGCGCCGTGGCTTTCTGTCAGGTGATCGAATTGGCCAAGGGCGGCAAGACGCACAAAGTCAGTTCCAAGCAAATTGTACGCATGTTCCAAGCCGTGGTGGAAGCCTATCAGGAAACCGAAGAATTCGAGCAGATTACCCGCCTCAACTGCGAAGCCGAGCACGTGGACGGCAGCATGAACGCCAGCGAAAAAGAAACCAAGCTGGATTGGCTCAAAGCGGAAGTCGCAGAAAATACCTGCCGCATCCTCTCCAACGTGCGCTGCCTGTCCGAAGGCGTGGACGTGCCCGCTTTGGATGCCGTGCTATTTCTCACCCCGCGCAATTCCCAAGTAGATGTGGTGCAATCCGTCGGGCGCGTCATGCGCACCGCACCGGGCAAGAAACGCGGCTACGTCATCCTGCCGGTCGTGATCCCGGCAGGCGTGGAACCGCACGAAGCGCTGAACGACAACCAGACCTACAAAGTGGTGTGGCAAGTGCTGCAAGCCCTGCGCTCGCACGACGACCGCTTTGATGCGATGGTGAACAAACTCGACCTGATTGGGCGCGACACCAGCAAAATGGAAGTCATCGCCATCACCGACAAAATCCAGAAAAAGCGCGATAAGCCCAAGGGTAAAACCAAGGGCGAAACCGGGCAAGGCCGCCACGCCATCGGCCAGCCCAAAGCCGTCTATGCCGTCAAGCCCGAACAGCAGGACCTGCAATTCGAGATCGGTGAAATCGAGCGCGCTATCTACGCCAAGCTGGTGAAAAAAGTCGGTAACCGCCACCACTGGGAAGACTGGGCCAACGACATCGCCAAGATCGCCCGCACCCACATCGACCGCATCACCGCCATTCTGGAAAACCCGGCCAATGCTAAAGAGCAAGCAGCCTTCACCGCCTTTGCCGCAGAATTGCGCGACGATCTGAACAACAGCATCAGCGACGCCGAAATCATCGAAATGCTGGCGCAGCACCTCATTACCAAGCCGGTATTCGATGCACTGTTTGAAGACTACAGCTTCGCCCAACACAATCCCATGTCGCTTGCCATGCAAGCCGTGCTGGATATCCTGCAAGAACACAATCTCAATAAGGAAGCTGGCACGCTGCAAGCCTTCTACGACAGCGTGAAACTGCGCGCGGAAGGCATCGAAAGCGCTACCGGCAAGCAAAAAATCGTAGTCGAGCTGTACGACAAATTCTTCCGCAACGCCTTCCCCAAGATGACCGAGCGGCTGGGTATCGTCTATACGCCAGTGGAAGTGGTGGATTTCATCATCCACAGTGTCAACCACATTCTGCAATCCGAATTTGGCCAAACGCTGGGAAGCCCCGGCGTGCATATCCTCGATCCCTTTGCCGGAACCGGCACCTTCATCACGCGCCTGCTGCAAAGCGGACTGATTACCCAGGACGAGCTGCCCTATAAATACCAGCACGAAATCCACGCCAACGAAATCGTCTTGCTCGCCTACTACATCGCCGCAATCAATATCGAAGCGGTGTATCACGGCATCATGAACACCCCGCAACCGGAGGAGGCCCTTCCGCATCGTCATTCCGGGCTTGATCCGGAATCCAGTGACGGAAGAAACGGCGCGCAAAGCGCGCCACTGGATACCGGCCTACGCCGGTATGACGTGCATCCCTACCAGCCCTTCGAGGGCATCTGCCTGACCGATACTTTCCAAATGTACGAGAAGGAGGATTTGGTCGACCAACTGCTGGAACACAACAGCGCGCGGCGCAAGCGGCAGAAGAAGCTGGATATTCGGGTGATTATGGGGAATCCCCCGTATTCCATCGGACAGAAAGAGGAAAGCGAGGACACCAAGAAAGTCGCGTACCCGCAACTCGACGAACGTATTCGCAAAACGTATGCCGCGCGCTCACAGGCAACTCTGGCTAAAGGGCTTTATGACAGTTACATCCGCGCCATTCGCTGGGCATCCGACCGTATCGGAAACAGCGGAGTGATTGGGTTTGTGTCTGGCTCCGGCTTTGTGGAAAAGCCTGCTATGGACGGTTTGCGCAAGAGCTTGAATGAAGAATTTTCCAGCATTCATGTGCTGAACCTGCGCGGCGACATTCGCAAGAACATGCTCAGTAAGGGTCGTGCTAAGGAAGGACAGAACATTTTTGGCAGCGGCAGCATGACCGGGATTGCCATTACGCCGTTCGTAAAAAATCCTGATGCCAAACAGCACAGGCAGATTTATTACTCGGACATTGGCGACGATTTAAGCCAAGCCGACAAGCTGGAAAAAATCAGCACCTCCGCCAGCATTGCCGGAATCACTGAAACCAGCTCTTGGCAGCCCATCACGCCAGATCAGCACGGAGATTGGATCAAACAACGGGATAGCAGTTTTAGTGAGCACATCGTGTTGGGTGACAAAAAAGGCGATGCGCTCAAGCTGTTTGATAACTTCTCGCTGGGTGTCGTCACCAATCGTGATGCGTGGTGCTACAACCCGTCAAAACAGGGGGTCAGCGTCAACATGACGCGCATGATCAGCTTTTATAACAGCGAGGTGGCACGTTTCAATTCCACCCATGTTGGACTGGACAAGAAAGTGCGTGAAGAGAAGGTGGATGGTTTCATCAACACCGATGCAGCGTTGATCAGTTGGACGCGGGCATTGAAGCAAGAATTCGCAAAAGACCGCCAGTTTTCCTATGAGGCAAAGAGTCTAACTCCCAGCCTGTACCGTCCCTTCACCAAACAATGGATGTATTTCAACCGCCGCTTCAATGAAATGGTGTACCAGATGCCTCGCATCTTCCCGGATGTCGCGCTAGAAAATCGCGTGATTTGTGTGTCGGGGATTGGAGCAAGGAGCGGATTTTCTGCCTTGATAGCTGATGCCTTACCTAGTTTGGACACCATCGAGAAAGGCCAATGTTTCCCGCTCTACCTCTACGATCCCGTCGTTCCCGCGCAGGCGGGAACCCAATCCATGCTGGACTGGGGCGAAGCAAAACCACTGGATTCCCGCCTACGCGGGAATGACGATGATGGGCGCGGGAATGACGGGGATGTGCGAGGGGATGGCGGGTATATGCGTGGAAATGACGGCTATGTGCGCCGCGATGCCATCACCGACGAGGGGCTGGCGCATTTCCAATCCGCCTATCCGGGTGAAACCATCAGCAAGGAGGATGTGTTCTATTACGTCTATGGCCTGCTGCACTCACCGGACTACCGCGAACGCTACGCCGACAACCTGAGCAAAGAACTGCCACGCATCCCTTGCGTGAAAACCGCCGCCGGTTTCTGGGCATTCTCGCAAGCCGGACGCAAGCTGGCCGAGCTGCACCTGAATTATGAAACGGTGCCGATATACCAGGGCGCCAAGGTGCTGGGCGCCGATGGAAAGGTGTTCAATCTTGGCGATCCCAAGCCGCTGGATTCCCGCCTGCGCGGGAATGACGATGATGGGCGAGGGAATGACGAGCGGGGGGGTTTTTGGCGCGTGGAAAAGATGAAAGTGCCGAAAACCGATGGCAAAAAAGACCTGACCCGGCTGATCTACAACGCGCACATCACCATCAGCGGCATCCCGACCGAAGCCTACGACTACATCGTGAACGGCAAGCCCGCGCTGGATTGGGTGGTGGAGCGCCAATGCGTGAAGACCGACAAAGACAGCGGCATTGTCAACGACGCCAACGACTGGGCCATCGAAACGATGGGCAACCCGCGCTATCCGCTGGAATTGTTCATGCGCGTGGTGACCGTGAGCCTGGAAACGATGAAGATCGTCAACAGCCTGCCGCCACTGGAAATCGCCAGCGATTGAAGCAGCCACTCTTCTCTCCGTCATTCCCATCATCAATTTTCTTTTCGTCATTCCCGCGCAGTGCCAGCCCCCGCGAAGGCGTGGGGCGGGAATCCAGTGGCGGAAGCGCGTTCGGTGGTTCTGGATCCCCGCCTTCGCGGGGATGACGAGGTATGTGTGCGGAGATGACGAGTTGTAGCGATGCGGGTGCATGACGGGTTGTAGCGGTGTGGGGGATGATGGGCTGTAGAGGTGGGGGGATGATGGGTTGTAGAGGTGTGGGGGGTGATGGAATGTTGCAGTAGAAGGACGGAGAGGTTAAGGAAACTCTGAATAACTGTCATTTAGCAGGCTGTTGAAAAACGTATTCGAGGCAGCCGATGCAAGGCAAAAATAGGCGAAAA
>CAMDAX010000143.1 GCA_945888885.1 Nitrosovibrio sp. Nv4
CAATCTGCAAACCTCTTTTCTTACGCCACCGTTCGGCTTTGCGCTATTCTATCTACGGGGAGTAGCACCACCTACGGTCAGCACAACGGATATTTATCGCGGCGTGATCCCGTTTATTTTTCTGCAGTTGTTAGTCCTGGCTGTGATAATAGCCTTTCCTGACATGATTTCGCTGTTTAGATGAACAAGTGGCGCAGGTGCTCTGAGCACAAGACAAGAAATTCAGCCCCTGCCTGCCCACCTCTGCGGCAGAAAGGATGGAACAACCAAGATTCAATAAGGAGAGAGAAATGAAATTTTTACCTACCTTGATCGCTATTACCGTGCTTGTTTTGCCGCTGGCAACGCAAACCGTATCTGCCCAGCCCGTGTATAAGTGGCGCCTTGCAATGTCATGGCCGGAAGGCACGCCCATGCTACACAATGCTGCTCAGCGCTTTGCCGAAAATGTGAAAAAAATGTCGGATGGGCGTATGAGCATCGCCATTGATGCGCCCGGCAAGCATAAGGCGCCGCTGGGAATTTTCGACATGGTCCGCTCTGGTTCCTATGAGATGGGACACACCTCCTCCTACTATTACAAGGGCAAAGACCCGGCTACCACTTTTTTCACTACGACGCCATTTGGCATGACCCCAACCGAGATGAATGCCTGGTATTACTACGGTGGTGGTATGGCTTTATTGAACAGGGTTTACGCCAAACACAACATTATTGCGTTCCCTGCGGGAAACACCCACATCCAGATGGGCGGATGGTTCAGGAAGGAGATCAATTCGCTGAAAGACCTGAATGGCCTAAAAATGCGCATCCCCGGTCATGCCGGTGAAGTGGTTGAGAAAGTCGGCATGAAGCCCGTAAACATCCCACCTGGTGAGCTTTACACCGCGTTGGAACGCGGCACGATAGATGCGGTGGAATGGATCGGCCCGGCCAATGACGAGAAAATGGGATTCCACCAAATTGCACTCTACTACTACACCGGCTGGCATGAGCCGGGGGCAGAGTTGCATGTGTTCATCAATAAGAAAAAATTTGACGCTCTGCCGGAAGACCTTAAAACCATCATCGCAGTAGCAGCGAAAGAAACATCCCTTGATATGCTGTCAGAATCCTTCTACCGTAATACCCTGGCATGGGAGAAAATGCAAAAAGAGGGCAAGGTCAAAATCCACACTTTCCCCAAAGACGTACTGGATGCGTTTAAAAAAGCCAACGACGAGTTACTTACCGAATTCGCTGCCAAGTCACCGGAAGCAAAGGAAGTGATCGAAAGTCAGAAAGCATTTCTCGCCAAGGCTCGGGTCTGGACCAAGATCACCGACGAGGATTATTTGAAACTACGGTGATCAGGGAATGCAGCAGGGGGAAATGCTACATCTGCTGCAGTGAACGAATTGAAATCCCGCTACAGTACCCGTTATCCTGGAACCAGGACATCGCATCCCTGAGCGCTTCCATTGCAGGCCGGTATTGATAGCCCAGCTCACGTATGGCTTTTTCACTGGAGAAAAACATCTTTTTCTTCGCCATGCGCACACTATCAACTGTCGCACGCGGCTCAACATTGGTAATCATTGCAGTTTTTTCCATCACCCAGGCTAGAGGTAAAATAAAATTCGCTGGGAGATTTATTCGCTTTGTCCGCCTACCGCTGAGATCATCGATTGTCTGCAGTATTTGCAATAAGGTCATGTTCTCACCACCCAGAAGATAACGCTCTCCCGGTTTCCCATGGGTATATGCCAGCAGATGACCTTGCGCAATATCATCAACATGCGCAACGTTAAGGCCGGTATTCACGTAGGCTGGCATCCGCCCACATAATGTGTCTAACACCATACGACCGGTGGGTGTGGGCCGGATATCACACGGCCCTATCGGGGTGGAAGGGTTGACAATAACCAGAGACAGCTTATGTTCGTTGGTGAGTTTCTGCACAGCCTGCTCTGCCAGGAATTTGGAGCGTTTGTAGTGCCCGGTCATGGTGGCAAGGCTGGAAGGAGTCTCCTCATTGGCCGGGGTGCCGTCAGAATTTAACCCCAGCGTTGCCACACTGCTGGTGTATACCATGCGTTTCATGCCAGCTTCAGCGGCTGCAAGTATCAGCGCCTGAGTACCCCTGACATTAATGTCATACATGGTTTCTGGATCCGGCACCCAGAGACGGTAATCTGCTGCGACATGAAATAAATTGTCACAACCATTAACCGCACGCTGCAAAGATGCAGTATCGCGTAGATCACCTTCCGAAATTTCTACAGTTGATTTATCAAGATTCCGCTGGTCGCTTCCTGACCTGACCAGGCAACGTACTTCATGACCGGCAGCCAGCAAACAGCGCATGACCGCCGAGCCAACAAACCCGTTTGCCCCAGTAACCAATGATTTCATGATGATTAAACCCTTAACACCCCGAGTCCATGTTGAACCCACAAGGCAAAAGCCGATGTACCTATCACTTCCGGCAGCGTAACTGGGATAAGCAGTTGCGAATATTACCACTGACTGGTAACAGAGAATGCAACCTTCATTCCAAAACGCGTCTGACCGGGACAACTCAGTGAGTGAATGAGGGATTACGATCAATCTGGGGCCGAATAGACCACAAGCCTATGAGCATGGCCTTATTCACGCGGTGGGTGCTATTCCAATTCCAGTTCGAAAGTGAAACGAGGCGATGACGAACGAACGCCGCAGATAGTATCCCCCAAAGGATTTCCTTCTGGGGGCGTAGTACGGCAAGACACGAGTGAAGATATCAACGAAGTGTCACTGATAAAATAGAATTAAAATTATCAGTTTCTTCTCCACATCTTTGCTTAAACTACCCCTTCATCGCGGAAGCGCTGCTGAATCTCCTGCACCTTATCGATATTTTTAAGCATGGCGTCGACGCAGTCACGGTCGAGCTTGGTATCAGCTAAACGCCGCAGCATGGCGAAAGCATCATCGTTGCTCCAAGGCGCCTTGTAGGTACGGCATGAGGTAAGTGCGTCGAATATATCCGCCACGGCGCTGATACGCGCCTCAATGGGGATCTCATCTCCCTTTAAGCCTTTGGGATAGCCGCTGCCATCGATGGCTTCATGATGGTACTCGGCAATATTACGCATGATGCTGACATGGCCGAATGTGCCCAGACTGAAATCCTCGAGTATGACGTCAATGATCTCGCGGCCTTTTTGCGGGTGGGTCATCATCACTTTGAATTCCGCTTCATCAAGCTTGCCCGGTTTGCGCAGGACACTGTCCGGGATACCGATCTTGCCAATATCGTGCAGCGGCGAGAACATGAAGATATGTTCGATCTGTTCGTCGCTAAGATTGTAGTGCGGGGCCAGTTCACGCGCGATGAGGCGAGCATAGTGCGCAGTGCGGTCGATATGCGAACCAGTTTCAACATCACGATAGTGGGTCATGCTGCGCGCTGCCTGCACCGCAGCCAGCAGGGTACGGATAGCGGTCAGCTCATTGATGACCATTAAAGCGATGAGATGGCCGTAGATATCGATTTGGCGTAGCGCCTCCGGCACAAACGCGTTGGGCTTGAGGGAGTTGAAAAACAAGAATCCGATGAAAGTATCGCTCTGGTAAAGCGGCATGGTGTAACTGGCCTGATAACCCTTGCTCGCTACACGTTTGGTATGCTCCTGGCTGCCATGAGCGAAAATAGACATGTCCTGCACCACACGCGGACGGCGGCGCTGCATGATCTCGCGCAGTGATGAAGCGGCACCAAGCGGCACTTCATACGCGGCCAGTGGACTGGCACCTTCGGTGCTGTGGGTATAAGTTTTGAGCATGCTGGTCTTTTCGTCAAAAAGAGCGATAGCCAGGCGATCGATAAAGGGGAAATCCTCGCGGATCACCTGGTGCAGGAAACGCAGTTTATCGGACAGAGGCAGGCTTTCGTGTAACTGAGCCAATATATCCTGGTGCGGAAACAGATTCTCTTCTGGTGACATGGCAGACCCCTTCAGGCGAGCATCACGCTCACAATAACAAATAAGATGAATTGTCACAGACCGGTATTGATCAGCGCATCAGCTTGCAATAACGGCACATAATCTCAGGTGGACCCTTCCAGCAGGATGGCCGCCGCCAACCGATACTACCGCTTAAGATATCCGGTTTTTGCTGCCTGCATAATTGGCCTTGTATGCCAGGAAGAATTTGGATAGTCTACCTGCCATCAACAGGTTAAGAAAGTATTCTGGTGTCCGTATGATTATCTGAGTTAAAGCATGCCCAAACGGCTCTGTCTACCATCTAAATCCCTGCAGGGCAGCAGCCTACCGTACCAGGCTTAAGATAAAGAGGAGTCAACTATCTGTATCCTTGCCTCTGTCCCATGCGACGCCCTATCCCGCAAAGTCGCAGTGAGCACACCTGGCTGCGTAACCGTGGCGAATGCTGAGGTGATAGTGATCTACGGGTTTGACTGTACCTCGCACAGATCAACATAGCATTGAATATCACTGCGTCACTGCTCCATTTACTGCACATGTTAGCGCAAAGTAGTAATGTCCGGTTTCTCCCAAGTAGAAATGTCCGCTGGTGATTAAATTCACCCCTGTTTAAAACATTGGCGGACAAATTTAAAATGGACAAACTCATGAGCCAAAAAGAAGTGAAGAAAGCCCAAGTGTTGGAGCTGCTGAAAGACAAAAGAATCAGCCAGGAAGAAGCGGCGAAGCAGCTGGATATTACGACCCGTCAGGTGCGCCGCCTGAGCAAGCGTTATCAGGCGGCGGGCATGGATGGATTAATCAGCAAGAAGCGCGGCCGCGCCTCAAACCGACGGCTTGATGACACCATCCGCACGACGGC
>CAMDAX010000144.1 GCA_945888885.1 Nitrosovibrio sp. Nv4
CAAACAACATCTTCGTATCAAGCGCTTCTATGGCACCACCGAGAATGCAGTCAAGACACAAATCTGGATCGCCATTTCTGTTTACGTCCTGGTCGCCATTGTAAAGAAACGCCTCAAGATCGAGGCGTCGCTCTACACAATTCTACAGATTCTGAGCCCGACTCTTTTCTAGAAAACGCCGCTAAATCAATTACTTAAGAATACAGAATTACAAATGAATGCGTCAGAAAATGATAACCAGCTGAATCTATTCAATTAAATTGCCGGATAACACTGGTCTGCGATGTATATCCTATTCCAGGCCTATAGTCCTGGAGGTTGCTGGAGTACAATCTGGATTCGCAACAGAAACGGTTACGGCACACCTGATTTTGACGATGCTAACCCTCACCTTCACCCGCCCTGACGACTGGCATCTGCATCTGCGCGACGGAGCGCAAATGCGCGCGGTGCTACCGGATAGTGCGCGGCGTTTCGCCCGTGCCATTGTCATGCCCAATCTCAGGCTGCCGATGGTGACAACTGTCATGGCACTGGCATATCGCGAGCGTATCCTTGCCGCGCTACCGCAGAACATGCACTTCGAGCCGCTGATGACGTTGTACCTGACCGACAATACTGCGTCTACGGAAATCATCGAAGCCAAAGCAAGCGGTGCGATACACGGCGTGAAATATTATCCTGCTGGTGCCACCACCAATTCCGACTCGGGTGTCACCAACATTGCCCGCTGCTATGCCGTGCTCGAAACGATGCAACAGGTGGGTATGCCGCTGCTGGTGCACGGCGAAGTGACTGATCCCGCAGTAGATGTATTCGACCGGGAAAGGGTTTTCATAGAACGAGTGCTGGCCCCCATTATTCAGCGCTTCCCGCAATTACGGGTGGTGTTCGAACATATCACCACCAGAGAGGCAGTGGAGTTCGTTCAGGGTGCAGCGGGCAATATCGCTGCCACCATTACCGCTCATCACCTGCTGCTCAACCGCAATGCACTGTTTCAAGGCGGCATCCATCCACACCATTATTGCCTGCCGCTGCTCAAGCGCGAAAGCCATCGGCAGGCATTGGTCGAAGCCGCCATCAGCGGTAACCCGAAATTTTTTCTTGGTACCGATAGTGCGCCCCACTCCAGACCTACCAAGGAAATCGCCTGCGGCTGCGCCGGTATCTACAGCGCGCACGCTGCCATTGAACTGTATGCGGAGGCCTTCGAGCAGGCCGGTGCGCTGGACAAACTGGAAGCCTTTGCCAGTTTCTACGGGGCGGATTTTTACCAACTACCGCGCAATCGTGACAGCATCACACTGGTGAAGCAAAGCTGGAATATTCCGTCACAACTGGAGTTCGCGGGAGAGGCATTGATTCCGTTGTGGGCAGGGGAAAGCCTGGCATGGAGAATGATAGATTGACGGGAGGCAACGCGGGCATGCGCGCATGCGCGCATGGCTTTGTGAATTCCTCACTCAGTCATGAATCACCAGTGTTTTTTGGCGCGGTTCCAGCGATATAGGAAGCGGGCAAAGATATTGTATGCCAATTGCGTTAGTTGCTTGAGCACGGGCAACTGCAGCAGTTTTGCAAGCCAGTGCTGGCCGCGCGTTTGTGACCATAGATAGGTGAATGCGTCGGCGCCAACATTGATCCGCCCATCCGGATCTTTGACGTGCAACCGTTCCCGCACCTGCTCTAACGAAGCGCCCAGTTCCGACACCGCTTCTGGGTGAGCGTTCACATCGACCCATTCGATATCCTTGATGCCACATGCTTCCATGCGCTGGCGTTGATCCTTGATACCTGCATTGCAGACGGGGCATGCGCTGTTGTAGTAGACCTTGCTGGACATGTTTGAACTCGTGCCAGTAATTGATGGCGTTAGGCGGCTACTGCGCGACATCCTTCTTCTCGGCCGAGCGTTTTTTCACGGCGGCAAACAGTTTGGGGATCGCAATCGTATTCGACAAGTTGGCAACAAAACCGGGAATCATGCCACCGGGATGGGTGAGCAGTGTATAGGTGAGTCGCGCCCGCTTGCCACCGTCGAGCGGTTCTATTAACCAGGAGCCATCGTTGAGTGTGATGCGTACGACGCCATTGACTTCGGGCAGAGTCTTGGGACTTGCGCTCCACTCGGTCTTGAACACGCCGCCGTTCGCAGGCGTGCCACGTGTCAGCGTGAATTTGAGCGGATAGTCGCGCTCGCTCACAAATGGCGGCGCAATGCGCTGATACGACACGAGCTCACTATCGTTCTTGCGGCTGAGTACCCGTGACTCTTTTACATAAGGCATGAAATCCGGGTAGTTATCAAAGTCGCTGACGACATTGAAGATGACCTCCGGCGGAGCGTTGACTTCGGCGACCGCCATGATCCTGCGACCCTCGTCTACGTCTTTGGTGAAGATGACCAGTTCATCGGTGCGGTTGGCCTCGATCCAGTCTGCTCCGGGGCTCTTCACGTCGAACGCCCATGCAAGCGGGGTGACGAATATGGCAGCGAGTGTAAAAACAGTAATACGGCGCATGGTATTTTTTGGAAGGTGCCAGCCTGCGATCAGTCAGCAATCAGCCAGCGATAGGCAGGAAACATGCAAATCTGCCATAAGCGTTGCCTGGATGGCATGGATCAGGTTTTATACTTGATAAAGCGCCCTTACTCACCCGCTTGGGCAGTAAGAAATAATGACTTTTCGAGTGAAGAAAAAAAGTTTTGATATTCCTTTGGGTCTTCGATAGGACTTATGTTGAGTTGGGCGTTGGCTCGTACCAGCATACGGTCACTTCCCTTTGGTCTAACTGAAACCGTTATTCTAATCTGGTTCCGACCCTGTTTCGTTGCGCTAATGCTTCCAAGCATTAAATCTGCACGGTCGATTACGAAGCCAAGATCTTGCAGGGTTGAAATTATTGCCCTGAGTACCTTTTCTTTATCCGCCGTTTCAAATATGCGTGACTGATAGCTACGCTTCTGAAGTTGGGTTTCATCACCCATATCCAGCACGCGCTCGTTGGTAGTGGCACATCCGCTCAACAGCGAAGCGCATATCAGAAGGATCGGGAGCAGCAGTTTCATATTTTTTGAGCCTCAAGAAAGACGGATTTTGAAACCTTCTCAAAAAAATCCTGGTAGAGCTTGGGGTCGCTGAGGGTCTCACCAAAGACGGTATTGTCAGTGCGCCGTACCACGCGCTGAAAAGTAACCCGTACAAAGTGATTATTAGTCATTGCTTTGCCGGTGCTGTCAATAACCGGGCGGACAACAAGAGCGACGCGGATAGTTTGATCTTTGCTCGTGGGCATCACTACCGGGGCACCAATCAGGCTAGTGAGAATGCCAACAACGACTGTTCCCGCAATTTCGCCTGCATCGGAGGCATCTCGTTGCTTGCTCGCTGTCAGGACACCGAGCTTGGTTTCAGAATTCTCAAGATTGAACCCAAGATCCTGGAGCACATTTGCACTTGCGGTAATCAAATCAACCTCATTGATACCTTCATAGCGCCGCGTCTCGATCTGTCGCTTTTGTTGGAGTTCTGATGTGACGACAAAGATATCAGGAGGTACAGTCACGCAGCCAGCGAGGAGGAGTGCAATCAATGATATTGATTGTCTCCTCATCTTAGAACCTGGTGGTATGGTAGGCAAAATCACGTACTTTCCCTACATTGTCGAACTTGATGATCACAGTAAGAGTGCGTTGGCTGGTAGAAGATGCCCCTGCTGAAGAAGCGGCACCGAGGATCAGGATGCTAACACCGCCACTGCTGGATGATTGGGCACGGTCAGTTGCGATTTTGTCGTAAATCCAAACCTCTCTGCGTTCTTCATCAGTTGACACGATATTGGGCGAGCCCAGCACCTGAGCAACATCAGCACTGCTCATGCCAACACGTATTTCCCTTTGAACCTTACCGACGGTCATCCGATCGGTAGAATCATCCTGAACCGCTGCCCTGTGGGAAGCGGCACCTTGGCATCCGGTGATTAGCAAAGCCGTCAGAAGCGCCAAGAAGACAGAATTTCCTGATCTTGTAAACATGTTTACTCTCCTTCATATAAAGAAAGCCGGAATTATACTTCAATGACCACTTCCAGTAGATCACCTAACTTTGGTGTGGCGAGACAGTTTTCACCCCAACCACACCGTGTGTTTATTAACGTGGTGCGGCTGATTACTCTAAAAATCAATACAGTTCGCATCATAGACGATCCCACACGATATATGCTGCCAAAATGATCGTGAGAATAGTATTAACACTTTACCCTAAAAACGGCAATTGAGGCCACTACTCGCGAATGCGGGGTCAAGCTATCGGTACGGGGTGTTGGCAACTATCTCAAACGCTGGGGATTTACCCCGCAAAAAACTGATCAAGAAAGCCTATGAGCAACGCGCCAAGACCGAGGGTGCCGAGATTCACTGGAGCGACGAGACGGTGCTAGTCAATACTTGATGTGCGTGGGCGTAGCTACGCACCGACTGGCAAAGCGCCAGTGACCTTTACTGAAGACAGCATGCGCCAGAGACTATCGATGATTGCCACTGTCACCAACCAGGGCAAGATACGCCGGATGATTGTCGATGAGGTGTTTAACTCGAACAAGCTCATCGAGTTTCTGGGAGCCTTGACCAAGGATGCCGGTTGCAAGGTGTTCTTGATCCTCGACAACCTGTGGGTGCATACATGGACGCCCACTTTTGCCAAGCTTTCAATCGACGATTTTAAGAAGGTAAAGATTGCAGCCATACATCCGGACTTTATGTGAAGCATATTGCTTCTGTCCCTGATGGAATATGCTGAGCAGCTCCTGATCACTATAGCGTGCTTT
>CAMDAX010000145.1 GCA_945888885.1 Nitrosovibrio sp. Nv4
CCCGCGCTGCAATTGCCCCAACAGGGTGCGCATATCTTCGTGCGCTTCATCTGGAGTCAACACAGCGGCATTGAGCTGCAACACTTCCTCCTCGCTGTAGCCATATAATTCTACTGCGCGCTGATTCCAGGCTATGATGTGGCCCTCAAAATCCTGCAGCATGACAGCATCACTGGCATTGCGCACCACCGCAGCCAAATACTGTTCGTGCTGCAAGGCCTGCCGCAAGCGTTCCGCCTCCTTGACACTATCAATGTCGACTAATGTCATCACCGCACCTTCAATGCGATTATCCAGCGTGCAGTAGGGACGCAGACGCAAAATGTACCAGCGCCCATTACGATCCTGCAGCTCAACTTCCTGGGGTGTTATGGTTTCAATCACCTGCAGCACCCGCTGTTCCAAGTCCGGGATCTCAATATTGGAACGGATGTTGCTGATGGGCCGTCCAATATCGGCATCAATCAGATTCAACAACAATTTCGCAGCGGGGGTGAAACGCCGGATATGCATATCCCCGCGCAAGATCACGATCGCCAGATTGATGCTCGCCAGTAAATTGGCCAAGTCGCTGTTGGCCACATTCAACTCCCGATTGCGGCTCTCGTGCTCCTCGATAATTGTCGCCAACTCCTCGTTGGTGGATTGCAATTCTTCCTTGGCGGTCTCCAGTTCCTCGTTGGTACTTTGCAACTCCTCATTGGCGGATTGGATTTCCTCGTTGGCGGACTGCAACTCCTCGTTGGTCCCCTCCTGATCTTCGATAATGGACTGCATGTATTCCCGGTCGACACGCAGATCATTCTCTAACTCATTGATACGCACGTCCTTGATATCATGGATTTCTATTGTCGGCTGCTGCCCGGTCTGCTGGTCGGTCACAATCTCGCTGCCAGGCTCAAATAGCACCAGATAATTTGGCATGGCGGTTTCCGTAGCAGGAAGTGGTATCACCTGCAAATTTATATTCCGGTAGCTACTACCCTCCAAGATGCGTATCTTTTCCTTGCGCACCATGCCACACTGCTTGATTGCCTGCTGCACCACCGTGCGCAGTTCCAGCACCAGATCCTGGCGCGCCATCTTCAACAGATTGAGGCTGGCACTACCGGCAGACGGATTAATGTAAATGCCGGTCTGGCCGCGAAAATGGAGTATCTCCATGTCTTGATTGATGATCACTCCCGGCGGACCATATTTCTCCAGAATCAGATTCTCAGCCTCGTGCTGAATCTTGATCAAAGGTGAAAGAGATTTCTGATTGGGAGGCTCCATGCGAAATGGTATGGCACGAGATGCGATGTCAAAATCAGCACCGGGTCGGCCCTGTGTAGGCTTGCGGATGTAAATCTTATTTTTCCTGTCCATAATAGAAAAAAGATCAATCTCGTTACCAATACTCTCCGAGGTACCCAACATCAGGCAGCCGTTGGCTTGCAGAGCATAATGAAAAGTGTGCAATACTTTCTTTTGCAGCTCTAAACCAAGATAAATCATCAGGTTGCGGCAGCAAATTAAGTCGAGGCGCGAGAAAGGTGGATCCCTGGTGACGTCCTGCACTGCGAACACGCAGGCATCGCGGATCGGCTTGCAGATCTGGTAGCCAGTCGTTGTCCTGATAAAAAACCGCTGCAACCGCTGTACTCCCACGTCTTCTTGTATGCTTTGCGGATAAATGCCCTGGCGTGCCTTATCGATTGCCTGTCTATTAACATCAGAGGCAAAGATCTGGAGGTGATTGAGGTTGGCGCTATCGCCAAGAAATTCAAACAACGCTATTGCAATTGAGTAGACTTCTTCTCCGGTGGAGCAGGCTGGTACCCAGATGCGTATCGGCAGTTCCGTGGGGCGATCTAACATCAAACGGGGGAAAACTCCATTCTTGAGCGCGTCAAAAGTTTCCGGATCACGGAAAAAATTGGTGACACTAATCAGCATGTCCTGAAACAACGCATCCAGCTCTTTCGGCTGCGCCTGCAGAAACTTGATGTAATCTTTCAATCTATCCAACTGATGCAGCAGCATGCGCCGCTTGATGCGGCGCCGGATGGTGTTCTGCTTGTATAAAGAAAAATCGACGCCGGTGCGTGTGCGCAACAGCACAAAAACTTTACTCGTATCCTTGCTGTTTTCAGTCAACGTTTCCTCATGGGAGTCAGGAAGCTTATGCTGCATGTAAGGATGACGTGCGATCCGCTCTAACTCCTTGGCAATTTGCTCCGGTGGCAGGATAAAATCTACATGGCCCCCAGCAATCGCGCTGTGCGGCATACCGCTGTACTCAGAGGATTCTTCAGTTTGGGCAAAGGTGATGCCCCCTGCCACCTTGATTTCCTGTATGCCTTGTGTGCCATCCGACGCCGTACCAGACAGAATGATCCCAATCGCATTGCTCTGCTGATCCTGCGCCAGGCTATGCAGAAAATCGTCAATTGGCAGATGCTTGCCGCGAACATCCGGACGCGGCATCAGGTGCAATACGCCATGCAACAGCGCCAGGCTGTGGTTGGGCGGCATGATATAAACATGATTGGGTTTGATTGGCATGCCATCGCCCACTTCAACTACCGGCATGGTCGTTGTGCGCGCCATCAGCTCGGGCAGTAGACTGATGTGTGTGGGATCAAGGTGCTGCACCAGAACGAAGCCCATGCCGGTGTCTGCGGGCAGTTCCTTGAGCAGTTTGGTGAAAGCACTCAATCCACCCGCAGAGGCACCAATACCTACTATCGGAAATAGACTGGGTTCCGCGCTCGGCGGTGGAGCATTCTCAATCGGTTTGGCAGCGGGAGGGGGGGGTTGATTTTTTAGCCATGTGCGTACCCATTTACAAGAAATTATCCGACAAATCAGAAGCTCAGCAACCATATCTTATTCTATCTACAGCTTAATGGATATGCGTTAAATTCAGATAATCCATTAGACTTGAATCCACCAAACAGATTACGAAACAGTCTTCCTGATTGGGAGAGATTGATAGTCTGCTCTTATGACGCCAGGAAAACAGTAAAAATGGTCACAAACTAACCACCATCGCTGGTGTAGACAAAATAATACAACCGAGTGCGAGTGAGGGTATCAACGAAGTTGTCACTGATGGAATGGAATTGAAAATTACGGGTGACCAGCAACGGCGAGAATGGCAATGACCTCTTCGTCCGTCACCTGAGGGAAATCCAGGTAGAACTGTCCCACTGCCTGAAAATTGACCGGGGCTGACAGACACACGACGCGATCCGCATTGCCGCGTATCTTTTTCAGCGTATCGGGCGGCGCCACCGGTACCGCGCAGATCAGCTCTGCCGGTTGCTTTGCCCTGAGCGCGTGCAGCGCTGCAATCATGGTCGAACCGGTGGCCAGCCCGTCATCGATAACGATGACAACGCGTCCGGCAGGGTCAAGCGGTGGGCGTACAGGGGTATATTGAATACGATGTCGCCGTATCGTTTCCAATTGTGCGACGACTTCGTTCCTGATGTACGTTTCGTCTGCACCTGTTGTGGCAGTGTAATCCGCAAGATAAACCCAGCCACTCTCATCGACCGAGCCGATGGCGAATTCAGGATTTCCCGGTGCGCGTAATTTACGCACCAGCACCACGTCTATTTCACCCCCAAGCATGTCAACCATAACTTTTGCCATCGGCACCGCCCCACGCGGAATCGCCAGTATCAGCGGGTTTCTACCGCGGTATTCGGACAGAGCTTCGGCTAGTTGCCCGGCGGCTGCAACGCGATCTGCAAATATCATAGCTTCCTCCCGTCATACCGGTTACACAAAAAAAGAAGAGCCAGTGACTGTAGCGTTCATGGCAATACTCCTTGTGATGATGGTTACATGGTCCGATTGATCAATGAACGCAGTTCGCCGCGCGGGCGGGGAGGGTCAGCGATGACGCAGATAGCGTCCTACCAGTTCCGAATGAGCGATGATGTGACCTTCCATCGCTTTCTCCAAAATTACCTTGGTTGGATGTTTTAAATTCGGCAGCAAGGTATCCAAGGCATAGAGCTTGTGAAAATAGCGGTGGCTGCCCACTGGCGGGCATGGCCCGCCGTAGCCAGTGCGTTGCCAGTCGTTGAGTCCCTGCAAAGTTCCTGGCGGCAGATCTTTCGACCCAATGCCCTCGGGCAATTCATTAGTGTCGGGCGGGATGTTGTATAGCATCCAGTGCACCCAGGTCATTTTGGGCGCAGCCGGATCAGGCGCATCCGGATCGTCAACAATTAACACCAGACTTTTCGTGCCATCAGGTACTTTTGCCCATGAAAGTTCTGGTGAAATATCCTGACCGTCACAGGTATGACGCGTGGGAATCTCGCCATTCTGGGAGAAGGATGTTGATGTAAGTGTCAGAACAGTCATTTCTTTCTCCTGCTTGCCTGGGGGTAATTTGGGTTCGGCTGCCCCCGCAGAAATGCAGATAAGGACAGTTGCCAAGCATAGCACTCCTGCCGGATGAATGAAACGAACCTTGCCATCACCCTGCAGGCAGTATTCACGACGAGATTTAACGTTCAATTGCAAGCACCAGCCAACGTGGAAGTTCAGGACACCGTGATGGACTTGGCCGGTTTACCTCCATGGGCGAGGGTGTAAGAAATTTTGTGTAAACGGTCATTTGGCAGGAAACTGTCTAACTTCAACAAGGAGTGAACATGACCGTAGCAAAGAAAGCAAAGAATGCAGCCCTGCATGAACTCGTCGACCAATTGCTAGCCAACTACCAGAAGCCCGA
>CAMDAX010000146.1 GCA_945888885.1 Nitrosovibrio sp. Nv4
CAACACTTGGGCTTTCTTCACTTCTTTTTGGCTCATGAGTTTGTCCATTTTAAATTTGTCCGCCAATGTTTTAAACAGGGGTGAGTTTAATCACCAGCGGACATTTCTACTTGGGAGAAACCGGACATTACTACTTTGCGCTAACAAGAGACAAGCTCAGCTTGCTTCGATAACTACATGATGCTAGTCTGATAGTCTACTTCTTCTTTCAAAAAACCAGAGTGCGCTGCCGTGTGCAAATCTACTGCTTTTAAAATATGGTTGTTCATAATCGTTCTGATGATGCCGTGGGCTGTGCATGCGGCAGGCTTGGGCAAACTGACGGTTAATTCTGCTTTGGGGTGGCCATTCCAAGCAGAGATTGATCTGGTTGCAGTAAGAAAAGAGGAGATACCCTCCTTGACGGCGCGTCTTGCCTCACGCGAGGCTTTTCGTAAGGCAGATGTTGATTATGCGCCATTCCTCCCTACGTTCACAGTCAGCATTGAAACTCGTTCCGACGGCCAACTCTACGTTAAAATTATCTCCCCGCAGCCTGTTGTCGAGCCATTTTTAAGCATGCTGATCGAATTAAATTGGGCATCGGGGCGGTTACTGCGAGAGTATACCGTGCTGTTGGATCTGCCAGAACCTGATATCCCTCAGATCCCCCGGATTCCCCAGCCGATAGCAGCGGCGACCCAGATTACTTCCGTTGCACCCATCGTTGAATCTGAATCAGCTGTAGTTGAAAAACCAGATGCCCCGATTAAAGATTTTATCAGCGATAAAAAATTGGTAGCACGAGAACCTGTTCAGGTTGACAGAGCTGGTGTCAGTTATGGCCCAGTGAAAAACGGTGATACTTTAAGCCGGATCGCTCGGCAATTTGCTCCTGATAGGATAAATCTTAACCAGATGCTGATTGCGTTGCATCGTGTGAACCGTGATGCCTTCTCTGGCAACGATATAAATCGGCTTAAGACGGGGGCGGTTTTACAGGTGCCAGATAGTAGTGAAATTTCCAGGATTTCTCCGGCGGAAGCGGCTATGAAAATGAAGACACTGATGGCCGACTGGAATATTTACCGGCAAAAACTGGCTGCAACTCCTAGTGTAGCTCCATTTGCTGGAGCACCAAAGCAAACAGCTACCGGCAAGATTACTACCATTATCGAGGACAATTTCGCCGCAGCCAAAGATCCATCAAAAGAAGTGCTGAAGCTTTCCAAAAGTGAAGCGTTGAGTGGAGGAGTCAGCGGTAAGGGAATAAATGCATTACAGGATCGCATCCGTGCGATGGAAGAGGATGCCATCGCCAGGAATAAGGAGCTAAATGAAGCTAACGAGCGTATTGCGTTGTTGGAAAAGAATATCAAGGAGATGCAACGCCTGCTGGAATTTAAATCCGCTACCATGGTGGAAGTGCAGAAACGGACTGAAAATATTAAACCGGATGTTGCATTGTCTCCAGCCCCAGCCCCAGCCCCAGCCCCAGCCCCAGCCCCAGCCCCAGTGGTGTTACTCCAGCCTACCTCGGCGCCAGTGCCTGCTGTGCTAGCCGAGCCAGCAGAAACAAATGTGGCACCAGTAGCACCGGATGCATCTTTAGTAGAAGCAATTAGGCCTGTCGAGCCCGCCAAGCCTGCAGTGAAACCCACTGTTGCACAGGTTGTACCACCACCTATTCCAGTAGAGTCCTCGCTGATGGATAGCCTCATGGGGAACATTGAATATATAGGAGGCGCGCTTGTGCTTCTGTTAGCCGGAATACTTGGTGTGTCCATGATGCGTCGAAAAAAAGAAGCATCAGCAGATTCTTCCGATGGAATAGATGGCTCTGATGTGATCGTGATGCCTCATGTCGTAGAGCCACGGTTACATGACAAAGTGTTACCTGTAGCAGCACCGGCACCGGCGCCGAGCGTAACTGTACGGGCTGATGAAGTCGATCCAATCGCCGAAGCTGAAATTTATCTGAATTATGGACGCGATACCCAGGCTGAGAAAACTCTCACAGATGCCTTGGTGAAATATCCAGATCGTCCTGAGATACTGGCTAAGTTGCTTGAAGTATATGTTTTACGTAAGGATAAGGCTGCATTTGAAGCTACTGCCCGAGTGCTGCAAGCTGTGGCACCTTCAAGCCCACTGTGGGAGAAGGCGGCCGGATTGGGGGCCGAGATCGACCCCGAGAACCCTTTGTATCGCAATGCGGTCACGACAAATATCGGTGCGATCAAGAGTGAGGTATCTGCACCTGTTTCCGATTCGCCACAGAATGTGACAACATCGGAAATAACTTCTGGTATAAATTTCGACATGGGTAATACTGCTCCCGCATCAGCAAATCAATTGCCGACATGGAAGCAGGCTACTGAGCCTGATTTTGGCATAAAATTTGATTCAGAGGATGGAGGTGATGATCATGAGTCTCCTGTGATCACAAATCAATCTACCCCAGTGACTGCGCCAATAATGCCAGGGAAGGATTGGGAAAAAACCATGGTGTTTGATCTTGATGCCCCTGCCGCGAATGCTGCAGTGAAAACTTCTTCGGCTGAAGACATGGGATTGACTTTTAGCGTCGATTTTCCTGCCACATCTGAATCCAAACCCAAGCCTGAACCTGTTGCTGCATTGGCACTGGACCCCGCACCTCTACCTGAGTCCGGCTTGGCTGATATCAATTTAAACCTGGGCGAGCCGCTGTCTATCCCATCAGCTGATACGAAATCTACGGAAAGTGTGCACTGGCATGAAATTGCTACCAAGATTGATTTGGCCAGAGCCTATCAGGAAATGGGTGACAATGATGGCGCCAGGGAAATTCTTGAGGAAGTTGTGCGCGAAGGCGATGCCCAGCAACAGGAAAGGGCAAAGAAAATGCTGGCAAGTCTGTAGGGTTTATATCAGGCTTTGAAGATTAATTAGAAACCTCTATGGCGTTATTCCACGGGATTTCGCATTTTAAGGCGGAGACAAAAAATATAAGCGCGGCATGTAGGTGATATGTAAGGAAACATTCTTGTGAGTAACGAAGTATTGTGACAAAGTCAGGATTGTTAGGAGTATCTGTTTAGTATTTCTACTTTCTCTTTGAGAATTTCGTTCATGCACTCAACTGCTCCGATTCGGGTTTATATTGTTTTGACAATGACAGCAGATATCCCGTGAGATGAGAATTGCGCTGATGCTGGAGTACGAGGGTAGCGGTTTTTGTGGTTGGCAAAGTCAGCCTTCGGGTAGATCAGTACAAGATGCACTGGAAAAGGCCTTATCGAAAATCGCTGCCAGTAATGTCCGGGTAGTCACAGCAGGGCGCACCGATACTGGCGTGCATGCCCTATACCAAGTGGTACATTTTGACTCGCAGGTACAGCGGCCTCTGAGTGCCTGGGTACGTGGCGTCAATGCGCTATTGCCTGACAGCATTGCGGTGCTGTGGGCATCCGAGGTTCCTGATGACTTTCACGCTCGCTATAGCGCCCGTGAACGTTGTTATCTTTACCTGCTGTCGAACCATCCAGTACGCTCTGGGCTTCATCATGGCAAAGTAGGCTGGTTTCATCAAGCTCTCGATCTTGAGCGGATGCGAGTTGCCGCGCAAATGCTGTTAGGTGAGCATGATTTCAGCGCATTCCGTGCAGCCGAATGTCAAGCCAAATCCCCTGTGCGGAATCTGACTAAATTGGAAATTACACGTCAAGGCGACATCATCGTGATTGAGTTGCGTGCTAATGCATTTTTGCATCACATGGTGCGCAATATTGTGGGTTGCCTGGTTTACGTGGGCAAGGGAAAATATCAGCCCGAATGGATGCAGATGCTGCTGGAAGGTCGTGATCGTGCTCATGCCGCGCCAACTTTCTCTGCTGCTGGGTTATACTTGGCGGGGATTGCTTATGATCCAAAGTGGAGTTTGCCGGGATTCGCAGAGCCGCTCATCGTGGGCTTGCTACAGCGGACTCAGTCACGACAGGGGAAAAATTTAATCACGAATGCACACGTATAATCACAGTGCGCCCGGAAGGCTGGTTTGTATTCGTGTCCAAAAAACTCGTTTTTGATTTATGTCTACCCGAATAAAAATCTGTGGTATCACTCGTATTGAAGATGCGCTGGTAGCAGCGCGTCTGGGTGCAGACGCCATCGGGTTTGTATTCTGGCCACAAAGCGCACGTTATATCATGCCAGCTAAGGTGCGTGAAATCGTAGCAGTGCTGCCGCCATTCATTAGCACAGTAGGTGTATATGTTGATCCGGAACCGGAGTGGGTAGAAGAAACCGCCTCTATTGCCGGTTTGAACCTGCTGCAATTTCATGGTGACGAATCACCGGAATTTTGTTGCCGATTTTCACTGCCTTATATTAAAGCTATGCGCGTCAGGAGCGGGGTAGATTTGCTACAATACGCAACCCGTTATTCCAGCGCCAAGGGATTGCTGCTGGATAGCTACGTCGAAGGTTCGCCGGGTGGGACTGGTGATGTATTTAACTGGGGTTTGATCCCGCAACATTTGCCGCTGCCGCTGATTCTTTCTGGTGGCCTGCGTCCCGACAACGTAATGATGGCGATCAAACAGGTGCAGCCTTGGGCGGTGGATGTATCGAGTGGTGTGGAAGCCGCCAAGGGCATCAAGGATGCGGAGAAAATTGCCGCTTTCATGCAAGGAGTTAGAAATAGTGAAAGTTTATGATCTTCCTGACAAGCGCGGCCACTTTGGCCCTTATGGCGGT
>CAMDAX010000147.1 GCA_945888885.1 Nitrosovibrio sp. Nv4
GCAGTGCATCCAGATTATCGCAACGCAGGATACGGCGATACTCTGCTCAAACATATCGAGGTGAAGGCCAAAACTCAAGGCAGCAAAAATTTGTTTGTGCTCACCACCGGCGCTGCCCATTGGTTTGTCGAGCGCGGTTTCGAGGAAACCGGGGTGGAGAAGCTACCCAAATCTAAGCAGGGGCTATACAACTATCGGCGCCGCTCAAAGGTGTTCATAAAAAAGATATAGCGGGTGTAATTCGTTGGTCTCCGTGCCGTCCGCCAGCACCACATTCTGTATGGCATAGGTGAGCTGTAATGTGGCGAGCCGCTCGATCAGTGACTTATCTACCTTGGATGGGGTGAAGTCAAAGCTGGCCAGATTATCTGGTCAAAATTCAACCGGCATAAACGGGCCTGCTTGATCATTTTTAGACCGGCGTCACAAGGTTCAAAGCTTTCAATTGCACCATAAGGAGATGAGGCAGTACAAAAACATCTTATCGCATGGAAGGTTTAACGCTTTCACCAAAAAACTCACGCATCAAAAAATCTTCAAGTCCCGCGTTGTCTCCCATGCGTGCGGACAGGACGACCACGCGGTCAAGGCGGGGTGATTCCCAATTAAAATCTCCTTCATGGTACTGGCGAATCAACTGAATCATTTTGCGAACGATTGCGCGCTCCACGTCACCATTTAGCCCGGCATCGACTTCGATTAATTCGTACCGGGAGTTGCTGGAATCTGTTGTCCAGCCACGAAACGTAAATT
Source organism: Nitrosovibrio sp. Nv4 (assembly GCA_945888885.1). Classification (GTDB taxonomy): domain Bacteria; phylum Pseudomonadota; class Gammaproteobacteria; order Burkholderiales; family Nitrosomonadaceae; genus VFJL01. Next base: position 754 of record CAMDAX010000147.1, read on the forward strand.
GGGCAGTTCGAGCTCCCATTCTGGTAATCTGAAATATACCGCTCGTACCTGGGGCCTGGAGATTGCGCTTGATATTGGCCATCCTGAGTTCATCTTCCGAAGGCTGACGTCCAGGAGTCATCGCTTCAGCATTTTCACGTCCATCAGGAAGTCCTGCTGCACGGCGGCGTGCTCTGGCCTGGTTGATGTAGGCCATCAAGTCTGTAGGAGCCGTCACTTCGGCCTCTGATGGAGGTTTTTCGATAGCCTTGGGTTGAATCCGGGCCTGAGCTTGACGGCTTTTGCGGGGGGGCGGCAACGCCTGTGCCTGTTGTTCCGACTTTGGTTCCGGCAATTCTACAAAACGTGCTTCGATGGGAGGTGGTGTTGCAATCTCAATCTTGGGAGATGTCAGGAAAAATCCGGATCCCCAAATGATGATCAACCAAATGGCCACTGCTAGTGGCGTTGGCCACCAGAATCGAATCTCCACTGATCTGGAGCTTGCCATGTTTATCGGGTTATTTATGTTTCACCGCAATTAAAAACTGCTGGGCACCAGCGGTCCGGGCTTGCAACATCGCCTGCACTACGATGCCCTGCGGCGCTTCATTGTCTGCCGACACGACCAGTTTCTGTTGTGAATCGCGGAGTAACGGCTTGAGCGTAGCAGCAAGGGTTTCTAATGTAACCGGCGTCCGATTGATAAAGATCTTGCTGTCGCTTGTCAGCGTCAGCGTCACCGGTTCATCTGTCTTGAGTTTCTCGGCCTCTCCTTGGGGTAGATTCACCTGTAGGGAATCAAGATTCTGCATTGACAATGAAGCAAGCATGAATGTCGCCAGCAAGAAAAACATCACATCGATCATCGGAATGATTTCGATCCGGCCTTTGCGGGCCGCCCTGGATTTACGCAGTTTCATGGGCGCCATCCTGTTGATCCAAACGGATATGATCGATCAGTCGCGTACCGAGGCGTTCCATCTCATCCATCGTTTGTGATTGCAGGCGAGAGAAGTAATTGAATCCGAACAATGCGGTCAGCGCGATCAGCAAACCGACCACAGTTGCAATGAGCGCTTCAGCCACTCCTCCTGTCACTGCCGTAGGATTGACGATACCTTCGCTACCAATTATCTGGAAGGCGCGCATCATACCGATAACTGTTCCAACCAACCCGAGCAACGGTGCGGCCGTGACGATTGTTTCTAACGTCCACAGCCTGCGGGAAAGGTTCGTTTCGATCAGTTGGGCTTCATCAGCTGCACGAGATTCAACCCACCATGATGGTTGGTGCCTGTTGGAGATCACCACCTCAAAAAACCGCTTGTAATAGTGACGCTCATCCAGTCCTGAAAGTATCTTCTCCAGGTCTTCCCATTTAAAGCCATAAGTTTCGACAAGGTTTAGCAAGTCATGAGAAAGCCGGGCAAAACGCCAATAAAGAAATGCTTTTTCAAGCATGATCGCCAGAGCGATTATTGCCAGCAAGGACAATGGCAGGATAATGACCCCACCGAGTTTTAGTGTGGTCCAAGTCTGATTCAGTTCTTCCATACCTACCTCCAAGTTGGGGGTATTTCCCCGGTTGCCAGTTGCTAGTTATAAAAATTTATTGATGCCAGAGTAAAACTCCCAGCTTGATTCAAACCAAGGCATCCTTATCCAAATTTTACTCCGGTCCCGAATTAAATAAATCTTGGCGAGAGGATTGTTGATAACACATAACACCCACCGACTCCAATTTTTGCATTCCAGCATTCTCAAGCGCCACTACTGCATTCGGCTGTTTGACTGACCAGCGCATCGCCCACAATCAAGCTGGCGCTGTTGCGCAAGTGATACGTCAAGAGTGAAGCATGAATGCAAGGAGCAGGCCGAAATTGAGTTGTGTCAGTGCGGGTGGGTTACGTGTGATGGCTGACCAAGCATCATTGATGCGCGTGGCATTACGCAATACAAAGAGCCATGATTAAGATAGTCCGACACAAGGGCATAAATCTGCTGGGCTGGGGCTTATATGCTGGCGGATTATCAGGACCAGCTCTAACCTGAATGAGCGGACTTTTTGAGCTTTATCCAATCATGCAGCATAAACACTCTGCCCTTCTCCCTGATAACTCTGATACACATGCTCAAACACGGCTGAACATTTAGCCTCGTAGATGTCTTTGGAATATGCGCGCGGCAAACCTTCATCCAGCGCATTCTCGATTTCGATTTTCACGCGGGCGCGGGTGGAAATCTTTTGCCGCCATCCCAGCACCAGCAACCCATGCAATTTTTCCAGCAACTGGTGCGCGACCTTCTTCACCTCTTCGCGCTCCTCGGTCGTGAGTTCCGGCGCTGGACGGGTCAGAATGTCGAATATGGTCAGTTCTTCTTCGGATAGATGCTCGCGCACATGGCGTGTTTGCTCGTCGGTTAGTACCAGCGACAAGGCCAGCAACTCCTTGAAAACCTCCTCAATGTTGCGGCTGCCCGAATTGTAGCCATCGATCAACTCCTGGAACTTCTGCAAATAGTCGGCGCGGGTGGGATTGAGGCGCACCATGCGTTCCAGTTGTGCACGCACAGCAGCCTTCAGTCGCTCGACATCCGTATTGCTCGGCTTCTTGTTCTCGAAGCGTTTGCGTAGCGCCTCGAAATTGATTTTAGACAGATCAATCTGCGCATACTCTGACGTGGTTTGGCGAATCTTGAATGGCTCGGCAGCAATAGACTCATCCAGCAAATACTGGATACCCATCATGATGTGCGAAATATCCGGCGGCTCACTTACGTTGCGGATGCAGGCGGCAATGGCCGTCAAGCAGCCACAACGCTGCGCAAACTCGACCGCTACCGGATCAGGCTTCACCGCACGATACAAACTGCTGACCAACGCCTCCAGTGCAAGGAAGTCGCGCTTGATTGTTTCCGGCGCCATCAGGCGGTCGGCTGCGGTTTGAATCGCACCCGCCTGTGCGAAATTGGCTGTCGGCATATTCTCGATTTCCGACAAGGCGATTCCATGCTCTAGGCAATACACATTCGCGTCATTCACGGCATAGCGCAGTTCATCCGCCAATGCCTTCTTGTCGCGCACCGGCATTTCGCCACCACTGCCTTGGCCATAGATCGCCAATGCCTTTTCCAACGAAACGAACACGTTGGCATAGTCCACGATCAAGCCGCTGTGCTTGCCAGGATACACCCGGTTAGCGCGCGCAATAGTCTGCATCAGCGTGTGGTTGCGTATCGGCTTATCGAGATAGATGGTTGAACAGCTGGGCGCATCGAAGCCAGTAAGCCACATCGCGCAAACGAACACCAAGCGCAACGGATCGTTGGAGTCTTTGAATTTTTCATCCAACTTTTCGTCGTTTACACGCTTGCGGTGCGGCACAATGTCGATGCCCAGCTTCGCCATCTGTTCGATCTCGTTCTGACCTGCCGACACCACCACGGCCATGTCGGTCTTGTCATCCTTCGGCCAGTATTTGCGCACTTTTTCATACATGCGCAGCGCAGTCGCCTTATCAATGGAGACCACCATTGCCTTACCTTGGAATCCGCGCCCGAGGAAATGTTTCACGATGTCCTGCGCCACTGTGTCCAGCCTGTCATCGCGGGTGATGAGGTGATACTGCCGCCCCAGCTCACGCTCCAGCTTCTTCTCCGCCTCATCGGAAAGATCGGCATTCTCGATCAGTTCATAGATGTCGTCGTTCAAGTCGGGATTGTCGAGATGCAACTCCGGCGTGCGGTTCTCGTAGAACAGCGGCACGGTCGCACCGTCCTCGACGGACTGCTGGAAGTCATAAATGGAAACGTAATCGCCGAATACCTCGCGGGTGCGTTCCTCTCCGGCGATCAGCGGCGTGCCGGTGAAAGCCACGAACATCGCATTGGGCAACGCGGCGCGCATGTTCAAGGCCAG
>CAMDAX010000148.1 GCA_945888885.1 Nitrosovibrio sp. Nv4
CCGTTTAGCCGCTCTGGAAATCGACCCGCAAGCGGCGGCCCAAGCTTACCGCAACCGCATTGTCGATCCGGTGCGCGGCGTGTTACCGGATACGGTAGTCAAAGGTATCGAGGAGCAATTATCCGGTGCATGCACGACTGAGATAGCCGCCTTCGATGAATTTACCGCGCTATTGACCGATTCGGCGCTGACTGCTGACTACGATCACATTATTTTCGACACCGCACCGACCGGTCACACTATCCGGTTGCTGCAATTACCCGGCGCGTGGAGTGATTTTCTTGCGGAAGGCAAAGGCGACGCCTCTTGTCTTGGCCCATTAGCTGGTCTGGAAAAACAGCGCGCCCAATACAAAGCAGCGGTAGATGCTTTAGCTGACCCGGAGCGTAGCCGATTGATATTGGTGGCTCGTGCGCAACAAGCCACATTACGCGAGGTAGCGCGGACGCATGAAGAATTAACGGCTATCGGATTGACGAAACAATTTTTGGTCATCAATGGCTTGTTGCCGCAAGCCGAAACGACACGGGATCCTTTAGCCGCCGCAATATTCCAGCGTGAACAAAGTGCTCTGGCGACTCTACCGGAAGTTCTCAGCCAATTGCCTTGCGATCAAATTGTACTTAAACCGTTTAACCTGGTCGGATTGACCGCGTTACGGAAATTACTGATTGATGCTTCGCCTGACGAAGGCGGTAAAGAATTTACGCATACTGCAATCCCATTTCCCAGTTTATCCAGTTTGACTGATGCGATTGCCAAAGACGGCTGCGGTTTAGTCATGCTGATGGGCAAAGGCGGTGTCGGCAAAACCACACTGGCTGCGGCTATCGCAGTCAATCTCGCACATCGTGGCTTGCCAGTGCATTTGACTACATCAGACCCGGCAGCGCATTTGAGCGAAACGCTCAATGGGGCGATGGCTAATCTGGCGGTGGACCGGATTGATCCGCATGTGGAAACCGAACGTTATCGTCAGCATGTTCTGCACACCAAGGGTGCCCATCTGGATGCTGAAGGCAAAGCTTTGCTGGAAGAAGATTTACGCTCACCCTGTACAGAAGAAATTGCGGTATTTCAGGCATTCTCACGAATAATCCGCGAAGCGGGTAAGAAATTTGTCGTGATGGACACCGCACCGACCGGTCACACCTTATTATTATTGGATGCCACCGGTGCTTATCACCGCGAGGTCATCAAACAAATGGACCCTTCCATCGTGCACTACTCCACGCCGATGATGCAACTGCAAAACCCTAAGCAAACCAAAATACTGCTAGTGACATTGGCGGAAACAACGCCCGTACTCGAAGCTGCCAACCTGCAAGCCGATTTGCGCCGCGCTGGTATTGAGCCGTGGGCCTGGATCATCAATAACAGCGTTGCTGCAACAACTGTCCACTCACCCTTATTGTGCCAGCGTGCTAATAACGAACTAGTAGAAATTGAAACAGTTTCCTCAATTCATGCACAACATTATGCCGTCGTTCCTTTGCTTAAAGAAGAACCAGTTGGCGTACGGAAGTTATTGGAATTGTCCGGAAGCAACCAATAACCGGGCATGTATCTGCAAACGGGGAAAGTCAAGGCGGATTCAAGAATGACAGCACTCATAAGGAACTCCTTTCGATGGTAGCGGCCGATGCTTCGTTGAACAAGCGACGCGGTAGCCACCACAGGTAGAACACCATCCCGAACAACTCGACCAGCGACTGGAATACGATGACTACCACGGTGGTCTCCCAGCCTGTCGGCAAGGCAAGCGCGAATGGTAACACGACGAAGGAATTGCGCGTGCCGAGACTAAAGGCCAGCGTGCGTCCGGCATCCATCGGCAATCGCAGCACCCGAGTAAGCAGGCGCGCAATCAGCGCTGCAACCAGTAAAAAACCCACGAATACCGGCAGAACCTTCAGCAACATCGGTCCGGCGTCGCGTACCGTCCCCACCTGCGCACCAGCGATCAGGAGCACGACCACCGCCAACAGTGGCACAGGCCACCAGCCCAGTCGTGTCCGCAAAACCGCTCGTTCGGGTCTGCCCTCGACCCAGCGCTCGGTCAGTGCGGCTGCCACCAAAGGCACACCGATCAAGGCGAGCGCAGCAGGCAGCATCTCTTCCATACGCAGCGCAGCACCAAAATCGGCTGCCGGCAGCATCAACCACAGATAAATCGGCAACATCAGCAGTTGCACTACAAGGTTGAGCGGTGTGACTGCGATCGCCCGGGCCGTGTTGCCTTGCCCAAGCTGGGTGAAGGTGATGAACCAGTCAGTACAGGGAACCAGAAGCACCAGCAGCACGCCGAGGTGCAGGGCCGGATCGTCGGGCAGCCACTTCAGCGCTAACCAGGCCACTAATGGAATCAGCACGAAGTTGCCAACCAGGATAGCGAATACGAAACGCCGGTCACGGAAGGCGTGACGAGTATGCAGCAGCGGCACTTGCACGAAGGTGGTGTAAAGCAGCGCCGCCAAAATCGGCCACAGCAAGGCCTCGAAGCGAGGTGCAAGCGAGGGCTGGGCGTTGCCCAGCACTAGCCCTCCGGCGATTGCAGCGAGATAAATCCAAACTTGGTGGCGTTCGAGGGTCAGACGATCCATCAGTCACACACCCACAGCAGCGCAAACGTACCGGCCAGCAAGAACACGGTGGCGAGCGCAAATGCAATCTCGGGAGAGACCAGCCGCCCACATCCCATCGACCTCGGTGCGGCTGAGCCAGCACTTCGCGATGGGCGAGGAAAAGTTAGAGCCTGGAATCAAAATTCCCCAGTCATGCCGAATTCAATCGGTGTTTTGACATAAAACACATTAATACTTTCTTGCTTCAAATGCGCGGAATGTAGCTTACGGTCGTGTCCAAACCCTTCGCTGGCAACAAACAACGTTGCACCGCCAATACCGAGTTTCCGGGCTTCTTGCACCAGCCATCTCAACACGGCACCCAGGGATGCACCAAAACAAATAGCTAATATGGAATTAAAAATAAACTTGTCCTTGTTATTTAGAATTTCTTAGTGGTATGTAAAGAAGAAACACGCAGAATCTTTGAAATGATGCGCTATGCATATAATGTTACTATTATTTAAGTATTTTGCACTCGTTGGCGCTATTTTCTCAGTTATTTCGGCAATCGCTGGCAATGCAGGCCCATTTCTTGCGCCGTTTTATCTTTCTTACAGACTTGTCAAAGGTGCGTTTATAGTAACTGAGGCTTTAGGGACTGCTATGATGCGTATTATGAAGCTCGGTACCTATCACGAACTGGCGCAATCTCCCCAGCCACATGGCTCAATGGCATAACTATCGGCCCGATAATGATTATTGTCGAAGTCGTACTAATCGGATTTGGATTATGGTTTCTTAGCAAGTAGCCTATCAAAACAGCAAATTATCAACTACCAGAACGCAACACCGGATAGGATTTGCGCTATCTCCATAACCAGTTAATTTACTTACTTATGGTTGTGATGAATAGAGTCATGATGATGTCCTCCTGGCACAGCATGGCGTGCATGATCACTTAATTGGGCATCAAACCACTGATGAATAGCAAGTTTAAGTTTTTCAATATGCGTGGAATAAGTAATTTCTGCGCCATCAGGTAATTCCTTATACTCGATTTTGATTTGGCCTGCTTTCGCTGTTTTCAATTCAGCCAACCCAGGCATGCTGGCGCCATGAATTTTTTCCGGATTTGAGAAATTGCCGTGTTTAAATTCTTCAGTAATTCCAGATAGGTGAGCTCGTATTAAGTCAATCTGCTCAGTGTCAGATTTATCTTTTACAGTAACCTGTTGAATTCCTCCGGTATCTGTTTTGGAAAAAATATGCGTAGTTTTTTCCAAATCAAACGGCATTACATGTGCCCCCCTTTCCGCAACTTCATCAAATCGCTTTTCATCCACTTTCTCCTCAGCATGAATAGGTGCTGCAATAAATAAAGCCAGCAAGAAAGACGCAATAAGCAGTTTGTTCATTTTATTTCTCCTTTACTAAGTCAGATGGATCTTATTCGTGTTGGTTCGGGAATAGATATTCCAAATGACTTTAACGTCATTATTGAAATCCCGATGAATGCTGCCCCTATAAAATAGGAAGTCGATAAAGAAACCGGCACAATGTTTGTTGATCGATTCATGTCAACGTGCATGCATACCCTTGTAACTGTGACTATATTCCGCACACGCTATCGGATGACGGTGATCTGGTGATGTTGCTGGTGATATCACCAGTCCCGTTAATTACAGGCGTGGTAGTACGCTGCCGCCCGCTCGGAATGCTAAGAATGTTCGATGAAGCCGGAGAAGATGCAAAATTGTTAGCTGTCCCCATCAACAAATTATGCACTCTTTATTGAGGTATCGAATCTTGCGAAGAGTTACCGCAGCTTGCCTATAAACTTCCTTACAAAAGTTGCACTTCAAAGTTGAATCCGCCTAGTAGATATAGTAGAACCCCCTAGCACTTGAATAAATGCTAGGGGGTGCTAGGGAGTTCTACTGTGATGTGGTCTAATAGACCCGGACACTCCAGTTAAGAGAAAATAGTCTTAATTGGAGGGAGAAATGGAAACAAGGAAACAATATACAAAGGAATTCAAACTGGATGCAATTAGTCTGGTTGTGGATCAGGGATTTACGATAGCAG
>CAMDAX010000149.1 GCA_945888885.1 Nitrosovibrio sp. Nv4
TGACCGCAGCAGCAAGCGCGGCCTGCCGCTGAAGGCTTGTGCGGCCCAGCACCGCTCCAGCACGGCAGCCACGACTATCACCACGGGCATCATGACGTAGGCCAGATGCAGTCGCGCCGTATAAACAAGGTAAAAAGGGGCGAGAAAGACCGCGATCCAGACCGCCAACCGCCGGTCGATCATCCAGGCTATGAGCATGAGCGTGAGAACCCCTGCGTGATAGGGCCATAGCGCATAGGGCAATGACATCATGCCACCGAGCGAGACCAGCCCCGTCAATGCTGCGGCCCGGCCCAGCCAGACTTCGGTTCCGGGCCGTTCTGCGCTGACCCGGCGCCGGAGCCCGGCAAGAACCAGGCTGACCAATCCGGCAAAAGTCAGGATCAGCAGCGTAGGGGAAAGAATATTCAGGATGTGGCGCGACACTTCCTCCCTGATCAGCAGGGTGTCAGACAACTGTGCGTTCACGTTACCAAATTGAAAAATGGACTTAAGTGGAAGTTTCATACCATGCACCAGCCAGTAGTTGTCCTCAGGCATTTTGCCAAGGCCTGTTAGGTCAGAGTACATATGGAAAATAAGCCGAGGAATAGCGGTTGGATACAGGCAAATAAGGACAAGTGCTCCAGCAAGAAGTGCGACTTTGGTGATGCGCCGGTGTCGGATTATTTCCATTCCGAGCATCGTCAGCGGCAACGAAATCATGAACTCGCGATACCAAACGGCAATGATGGCCAGGAGGGCCAGAAGGCCCAGTTTTACCCAACCCGTTTCGGACCGGTCGGTGGCATCAAAATAAAGCAGGAGGCCAATGCAGGAAAAAAGCGGGACAAGCGCCGGGATGCCGCTGAACGAGATCCAATTGGATTGAGCGATCGGGCTGGAAAGCATGAACAACATCAGGCACACATAAACAATCGGCTCTGATTTGATAAAACGGGCCGCCACGCTTTTGAATGCAACCGCTAGGCCGCCAATGAAACAACCCGCATAAAATAAATGCCCCCAGCTTGGAAAGATTGAGTCAATTGTAAGTAGGGAAAATCCCTGCATCAAGGCAGAAATAGGCCGATAACCACTGGGCTGTGCTTCGCTGAACGCCGCGAAAAAATATTTTTCGTATACCGCGAGAAAATTGTCTTTCCCGGTAACCTCCAAGGACTGAAACGCAATTTTATAGACGCTGGTGTCATCCCAGACCAAAGGATAACCATGTCTCCAGATCATGAATCCTGCTGCGAACAAGATAAATAGGAGAAGATTGCCGGGAATTATTTTTCGGGTCATTTCAATCAAGGTGTGCATTCGATTTGGTGCGATAAGCGCGAGGCTCTCGTGGCACAACCCACGGAAGCGTCAATGATCCGGAGCACTATATCAACGGCCCGGATGTCGGGCTTTCTGCCGGCAACGCCTGTCTGACAACCTGCCGGGCAGCCGCTTTTGCAAAGACGGTCGCTTTCTTGCCGGTCGCATTTCAATTCACGATAAAGTTCGAATGAAACCAGGGATAAGCGCTGCCCATGAACACCTTTTGACTTATGCCGCTGGCGAGCAGGGTTGACGCGCTAACTTATCCTGAGCCTACTTGCCGCCAGTCAGCCGCGACACTTTGTCGCCGATAACACGGCCGATGACGGATATTTTCACCAGCGTGACGGAGGAGCCGGAAACAATCCCGTCCACTTTTGACAGATCGTCTTTCTGCCAGTCGACCGCAACACCCTGGGGAACGCCGTAAACATTGTCGTTGTATTTGACGATGTTATAGCGGCCAATTGTCGTTACCAACGAGGCTTCAGAGGCGGCGGTGCCCGGGAGAGCGGCACTCTTCTCGTCCTTGCCAGGCAAACTTCTGATGGTTTGCTCCACTTTCTCGACTGATGTGTCGATTACTTTTCCCGGCACCTTGGCGAGATCATCTTTCTTCCAGTCAAGCGCAACACCGTGGGGAACGCCATAAAATTTGCCGCTGTAATTGACGATATTGTAACGGTCGACCGTCTTTGCCAGCGAGGCTTGAGGGGCGACGGGAGAGGCAGCGCTACTGTCCTTGCCGGGCAGACCCTTGACGGCGAGCTCCACTTTCTCGACCGAGGTGTCGATTATTATTCCCGGCACCTTGGCGAGGTCGTCTTTCTTCCAGTCAATCGCAACACCGTGGGGAACGCCGTAAACATTTCTATTGAACTTGACGACGTTGTAGTTGCCGACCGTGGTCACCAGCCGCGGGCCGGGCGCGTCAGCCACGTCCGCGTCATCCGAACAGCCGGTAATTGCAAGGGTTGCAACGAGGGCGAGTACAGGTGCTGAAAACCCCCGCGTTATTCCGAATCGTGTCATGCGCATTTTTCCTTTTACTTCATGCGGATTCAATGTCGAGATCTGCCCCCCGGCGGCGGCATGGCATAACGCACTCTTTTCCCAAGAATACCTTAAGGGGGGCCTCAAAAAATCAATTTTTATTGCGCCGGTTGTTCCATATTCCGATTTTTCGTCGGAATTTCTCTATCTAATTTTTCTTCTACTCATATTGGCTGATTTCAAGCCCCTAAGTCGAGTTTTTCCTGCTGCTTTTCGCAGCATTTTCGCTACTGAGGGCGCACCTATCCTGTCATCTTCATATCGCGCCTGAGCAACTGCACCAAACGAATCATATTGTATCAGTAGTCATTGGTGTCCGGTTAAAACGTGAATATATTCATTTGGTTACAGTCGCCATTCTATTCGGATTTGTAGTTGCTGCCTGGAAATGCTTGCTGCAAGGGCATTTTTTCGAACAGAGTAACCGACAAGATCTGTAGCAAAGTGTAGAGCGAGGCATCCAGATTGAGGCGTTTCTTGACGATGGCGACGAGGACATAAACTGATACAGCGATCCAGATTTGCGATTTCACCGCATTCTCTGTGTTGCCGTAGAACTTTTTGCTACGCAGATGCTGTTTGATCCATTTGAAGAACAGTTCCCCCTGCCAGCGTGCCTTGTAGAGCGCGCAGATGGTGGCTGCCGGCAAGGTGAAGTTGTTGGTGAGGAACACCAGTGTCTTGCCAGTCTCGGGATCCTTGAATCGGATGCGACGCAGATGTTCGGGGTAGTCCTTGCGGCTGGTGGTGCCGGTGAGTGCGATGGTCTGATCGCAGATGATTCCGCTGCTGCGGTCCACCACAGCCGAATAGACGCGCCGAAGCTGGGTGTTCGACTTCGCGCGTGTACCGAAGAAGGCTTGTGCCTGATGCATCATGTAAAACCGGGCGCAGTCGAGATAGCCGCGATCCATGACGTAGATCGCCCCGGGCTCCAGCACCAGGATATCGAGAACTTTGACGTCTACCAGTTTGCCATCGGAGATATGGACGAAGCTGGGGATGTTGCCGCGCAAGTCGAGCAACGTGTGCATCTTCACTGCCGACTTGGTGGTGCGAAACAACGCCCACGGAAACAGCGCCAGGCACAGATCGAGGGTAGTCGAGTCCAGTGCGTAGGTCGTGTTCTCCAAATCGAGACCGAAGCTGTCGCCGATGTAGAGTTTGCGCGCCTGCACGATCAGACGTTGGGCGAATTCGGCGTGGATACGCCAGTTTCGTGCCTCGTTGGCATCGGCCAGCGTCGACCGCTTGATCTCCTGTCGCAATCCCATGTGATAGAGCTTGGTCACCTGGGCCGAAAGGCAGACTTCGATGTCGCGCAAGCTCTCGCGGTAGGTCAGTTGCGCGAAGGCCATTACGCGCAACTGATCGGCGCAAGTGAGCGACTTCACATACCGATCGCCGTCGTGGCGAACAACGATGCGATGGAAGGTCTTCCAGGGCAGGAAGTCCATGAGTTGAGCAAAAAGCGTCTTGCCAAGATTCATTGCGGTCTCCGGCGAAAGCAACGCCGCAAGACTGCCAGATCGGCAATCTGCCATTCAAATCGGAGACACCCACAGGATGCTTCATTTTTTCAGCGGATCAATGTGTTACACAACTCAGATCGCAACTTAACCGGACAGCAGTGAATGGGGATATACAATTTTTCGGCAAATGAACACCATTTCTTTTCTGTTGCCCACACGCGGTCGCCCCCATCTCGTCGACCGGCTATTCACGAGTATTGTCGAGACGACGTCGCATCTGGACCGTGTCGAGGTCATCCTCTATGTTGATGACGACGATGCGGGCAGCCATCATCTGGGCAGCGATCAGATTGCGGTAACGCGGATTATCGGCCCAAGAGTGTCGATGGGGGACTACAACACCGCGTGTCTCGCGCGGGCGCAGGGCGACATCATTGTGCTTGCCAATGATGACATGGTAATCCGCACGGCCGGCTGGGACGAGCGGATTGCCGCGGTCGACGCCGCGTTCGCCGACAGGATCTATCTTGCCTATTGCAACGACTGCTTCAAGCACCGGGTGTGCACGTTCCCCATACTGTCGCGCCGAACGTGCGAGCTTCTGGTCGAGCCGTATCCGGCAGCCTATCAGGGCGGGTTCATCGACACCCATCTGTTCGATTTGTTCAAGCGCGTGGAGCATGCCGGCTTCGACCGCATCCGCTATCTGCATGATGTGGTTTTCGAGCACCTGCACTTTAGGACCGG
>CAMDAX010000150.1 GCA_945888885.1 Nitrosovibrio sp. Nv4
TAAGTCAGCGTTTCTAAGTCAGCGTTCATTGAAACACATGATCGTTGTTTCATGCAGGTTTCAGCGCCATTTTTGTAGTGATAATTCCTGACTGTTGAGTAATAGAGTATTGGCATGAGATCGGGCTGCTATCTTTGCGCTTCAGGCCAATGCTTTGCCGATACGGTCGAGCGCATTTTCCAGATTGCTCATTGAGGTAGCAAAAGAAAGACGGATATAACCTTCGCTACCAAATGCTGATCCTGGCACTACCGCTACCCCGCCTTGCTCCAGCAGGTATTCGCTGAGAGCGATATCGCTACCGTCCTTTAGTCTTCCTTTGACATATAGGCTAGCGATCGCCTGTCGGGTGTCGGCAAAAGCGTAAAATGCACCAGCCGCTAGCAGGCATTTGACGCCAGGCATGGCGTTGAGTCTGTTAGTGACGTAGATGTTGCGCTCCTTGAATGCCGTTACCATCGGTACAATGCATGCTTGATCGGCAGTGAGTGCTGTTTCTGCAGCGACCTGCGAGATAGAAGTGGGATTAGAGGTGCTCTGCGACTGGATATTTTCCATGGCGGTAATGATTGGTTCCGGTCCACCGCAATAACCTATGCGCCAGCCTGTCATGGCGTAAGCCTTGGAGACGCCGTTAAGTACCATGGTGCGTGGATACAGATCGGGGCAGGCATTGAGGATATTTACGAATTTTCCGTCAGATAACAAAATGTGCTCATACATATCATCGGTAGCGATTAATATCTGTGGATGCTTGCGTAGCACCTCGCCGAGAGCTTTGAGTTCATCCTGTGTATAAACTGCACCGGAAGGATTGCTGGGGCTATTGATGACAAACATCTTGCTTTTCGGTGTAATGGCTTTTTCCAGTTGAGCTGCGGTAATCTTGAAACCTTGCTCAATGCCCGCTTCGATAATCACTGGCTTGCCTTCGGCAATCAAAACGATATCAGGGTAGGAGACCCAATAGGGCGCAGGAATGATGACCTCATCGCCGGGATTGATAACTGCCAGCGTCAGATTGAAGAAGCTTTGTTTGCCACCGCATGACACCAATATTTGTTTGGCGGTATAGTCAAAACCATTCTCGTGCTTGAATTTGGCAATAATGGCGCTCTTCAGGCTGGGGGTGCCACCCACTGGCGTATATTTGGTGAATCCCCGGTTGATAGCGGCAATGGCAGCATCTTTGATGTGCTGCGGCGTATCGAAATCTGGTTCACCGGCACCAAGTCCAATGATGTCTTTGCCTTCAGCCCTGAGTTTGGCGGCGCGGGCAGTAACGGCAAGGGTAGGGGAGGGTTTGATGGCCTGAACGCGCTGCGAGAGTTTCACGATAATGTCCTTACGCTGATGCGGGTGTTGCCCGCATGATAAAATTGGTAAAAAAATGAATCTGGCCTTGGAATTATACCTGTGATCGTTACCTTCCCCAATAGTCCTTACAAGCTTCATCAGCCGTTTGAGCCTGCTGGTGACCAACCTGAAGCTATCGCTAAATTGATGGAAGGGATAGAGGATGGTCTCGCGTTCCAGACGCTACTGGGCGTGACTGGCTCCGGCAAGACTTTTACCATAGCCAACGTGATTGCGCGACTGGGTCGTCCCGCACTCATTATTGCACCGAATAAAACACTGGCAGCGCAACTCTACGCAGAAATGCGCGAATTCTTTCCTGAAAATGCCATCGAGTATTTTGTTTCTTATTATGATTATTATCAGCCGGAAGCCTACGTCCCATCGCGTGATATGTTCATCGAGAAGGATTCAAGTATCAACGCGCACATCGAGCAAATGCGGCTGTCTGCGACCAAATCATTACTTGAACGGGATGACACCATAATCGTTGCGACCGTGTCATGCATTTACGGTATCGGTGACCCGGTGGATTATCACGGCATGATTCTGCATTTGCGCGAGCATGAAAAAATTACTCAGCGAGATGCCATAAAACGACTGACTGAAATGCAGTATGAGCGCAACGAGATAGAATTTGACCGTGGAACCTTCCGCGTACGTGGTGACGTGCTTGATATTTTTCCTGCTGAAAGCTCGGAAAATGCACTGCGGGTATCACTGTTCGAGGACGAAGTGGAAAGCCTGGCGTTGTTTGATCCGCTCACCGGACGAATTTTGCAAAAACTGTCGCGTTATACGGTTTACCCGTCAAGCCACTATGTCACACCCAGAAGCACGACGTTGCGTGCGATTGAAACTATCAAGGTAGAGTTGCGCGAGCGTATCGAATTTTTCCACCGGCACCACAAACTGGTGGAGGTACAACGCATCGAACAGCGCACCCGTTTTGATCTGGAAATGCTCAACGAATTGGGATTCTGTAAAGGTATCGAGAACTATTCGCGGCACCTGTCAGGGAGAAATCCGGGGGAACCACCACCTACGCTGATTGATTATCTACCGCCCAATTCGCTGATGGTGATTGACGAAAGCCACGTTACCATCCCGCAGGTTGGTGGTATGTACAAAGGCGACCGGTCGCGCAAAGAAAATCTGGTGGATTACGGCTTCCGCATGCCATCGGCGCTAGATAACCGTCCACTCCGGTTCGACGAATTTGAAAAAATGATGCCGCAAACAGTATTTGTTTCTGCTACCCCAGCGGAATATGAACGCGTTCATGCTGGTCAAGTAGTGGAGCAGGTAGTGCGCCCCACCGGTCTACTGGACCCACCAATTGAAGTGCGTCCCGCTACCACTCAGGTTGACGACCTTATGTCGGAAGTCAATCTGCGCACTACCAAAAATGAACGGGTACTGGTAACAACATTGACCAAGCGTATGGCTGAAGACCTGACTGACTATTTCTCCGATCACGGTATCAAGGTGCGCTATCTCCATTCTGATATAGACACGGTAGAGCGAGTGGAAATTATTCGTGATCTGCGGCTCGGTAAATTTGACGTGCTGGTGGGTATTAATCTGCTGCGGGAGGGATTGGATATTCCCGAGGTGTCGTTGGTGGCGATACTGGATGCTGATAAGGAAGGCTTTCTGCGGTCAGAGCGCTCGCTGATCCAGACTATGGGGCGCGCGGCGCGCCATATCAACGGCACCGCCATTCTTTACGCCGATAGGATCACCGATTCAATGCGCCGTGCCATCGGCGAAACTGATCGCCGCCGCGATAAACAAATTCTGTTTAATCAGGAAAATGGCATTACGCCTCGTAGCGTGCATAAGCGCATCAAGGATCTGATTGACGGTGTTTACAATATCGAAACCGCACAGCAGCATCTCAAGGCCGCGCAAGAACAGGCCCGTTATGATTCCATGAGCGAAGTGCAACTGGCAAAGGGAATCAGACAGCTGGGAAAACAAATGCTGGATGCAGCAAAAAACCTGGAATTCGAGAAAGCGGCACAATATCGCGACGAAATGAAAAAACTCAAAAGTAAATTATTCGTCGGCTTTATCGAATCAGAGCAAATGGAGCCTGAAAAAATTCCGGCAGGGATGGTTAAAGCCACACAAAGGCAGAAGAAAATTAAAAACTAATAATATTAATCAATAAGATGCAATCAAATATTAATGTTGATTAGTATATTATTTCTGTACCGTTGCAGACGTTACAAAGATTATCCGGTCGAAGCTGCGGTTTAAGGTTTTGCTGGCGAAGTTATTCATCACCATGCTCTGCACAAACTGGACGCGATCTCCCATCTTTACCCTGGTTGTAGGGGCTGCAATCCAGAAACGTTTGCCGCTGTTTTCCAGTTCCATATAAGTGTAGCCTGGCGCGTCCAGGGTGGCGACCACCCGGCCTTCGCTACTTGGTGAGCCTTTTACTGCACCGGCGCTATTGGCAGCCACTTTTTCTACAGCAAACGCAGGTAAAGGGTTCAGCAATGCGAAGCCAATCGAAGCAACCACTGCCAAGTAAGATATTCTCACAACGCCTCCAGTATTATTAATTAAAAAAGATCAGGTATACCGCGCATGATACACCTTCAACTTTCGTTGTTCCAACTCGCTTGTCTGATCCTGTAGCGAGCAGATTAATCTGCCTGGTTTTATGCTATCCCGAAAAAGGGGTAGACATGAAACGGATGAAATGGTTACAGGAGACTCAAAAGATGCGATTTAAATAAGCGTATACAGGGTGGCAGGAAAGGCGTTTACCCGAATTGCGGCGGTCACTACCGGCATACCCCCATAATGGAAAGGTCAATTTTATTCGGTTTAAATAGGCATTGGATAATTGGATATCAAGATGATTGTGGCTTATCTGCCACTGCCATGCAGCGAATCAAAGCTTAGATTCAACGCATCGGAAAGCGAGTAATGCACATGCTAAAAAACCGGATAATTCTGTTTGCTGTACTTCGAACTCAAATCCGTGAAGAATAATTCAGCTCGGGTAAGGAGTTTTGCAAGAGGCTCAATGGGTAGTGTTAGCGCAAAGTAGTAATGTCCGGTTTCTCCCAAGTAGAAATGTCCGCTGGTGATTAAACTCACCCCTGTTTAAAACATTGGCGGACAAATTTAAAATGGACAAACTCATGAGCCAAAAAGAAGTGAAGAAAGCCCAAGTGTTGG
>CAMDAX010000151.1 GCA_945888885.1 Nitrosovibrio sp. Nv4
TGAATCTGAAATACTTCCTTTGCAAGATCAACACCTATCGTAGTAATCTTCATGGCGGACGCTCCTCTCTATTTTAGTGGGCTTTACTGCACCACTACTTTGGCACTTTGATGCCGTTTAGGGTAGTGGGCGTCCATTCCATTACTACAGCAAGCCGGTCAAGGCTTGGGTGGGGGAGCGTAAAGACAAGATCGAGTTGTTCTAGTTCCTCAGCTACAGCCCAGCGTTGAACTCGGAAGAGGGCTCAACGTCGACTTGAAGTACGCCATTGGTTCAAAAGTTCCGACGCGCACCAAGGCCAAGCCGAAAGCCGCAGCAACCGAGCATATGCAGGTATTGGAGCAATCACCTGAGCGCGCCAAGAAATACTTCCAGAATTCTCGCACAAAATATGCCGCATGAGAATTTCAAACTTTAATTGGCCAGATCAATAATGATCCATTCAGATCAATAATGATCCATTCAGATCAATAATGATCCATTCAGATCATAACTATTACTAATATCTGTCATCTCGCGCAAGGATAATTCGGACTTGATTTATCTTGGTTAATAACGCTTATGCGCGCCCTTAAATTACTGCTTGCTGTTGCATTATGCACATTTTCACTATCCAGCCATGCTTGGTGGAATGAAGACTGGACTGGCCGCAAGAAAATTACGCTAACCAATTCCGCAGGTGAGGTGATAGATGCCCCGGTATTGATACGGCTACATACTGGGAATTTCGATTTTCTCTCGGCAAATGACAATGGCAGCGACCTGCGTCTGGTGGCAGGAGATGATGAGACTGAACTTAAATTTCACGTCGAGAAGTGGGATGGGATGAATCAGTTGGCGCTGGTTTGGGTTAAGATTCCAAAACTCTCAGCCCAGACGGAAGCGTTTCTCTATTTTGGTAACGAGAAAGCAGCTCCTGTGATAAGCACCGCAGGAACTTACGATGCCAGCAGTGCGATCTATCATTTTGCGGAACCGGGAGGGAATCCCCAGGACAGCGGGCCAAATAACCTGCATGCCGAGCAGTCTTCCGCGCAGCGTGTGGCAGCTTCCTTTGCGAATGGCGGTGTGGGGTTCAGCGGATCTCAAAGCATAACCCTGCCCGCAATAAATGCGGGCAGCGGCTACAGCTTCTCGGTGTGGATCAAGCCATCTGCGCTGGGTGGCGTCCTGCTTGAGTCAGGTAACCTGAATGTGTCGTTGGAAAATGGCATGGTCAAGGTGCAATCAGGTGCGGCAAGTGTTATTTCCAGCACAGCACTAAGTGCGGGGAAATGGCATCACCTCGGGTTTACGGTGTCGGATGCGTTGCGGGTATATGTTGATGGCAAACCGGCAGGTGAAACGCCGGGCGCGGCACTGCCAGCCGGCAGCATGACTTTGGGTGCCGGATTCCAAGGTGAGCTGGATGAACTTCAGTTTTCAGGTTCGGCACGTAATCCGGCATGGATGGCAGTGCAGGCGGCACAGGGGCCAGAGGGCAAGTTGGTCACGTTGGGCGAGGATGAGACCAATGAAGATGCCGGAGAGGCCTCTCACATGGGCATCATTCTGCAATCGTTAACAGTGGATGGGTGGATTGCGATTGGCGTTCTGTCAATAATGTTCCTGATCGCTTTATGGGTCATGTACGACAAGGCTGTTTATGTCAACCGGGTGGATAAATCCAATAGCCGGTTTATGGAGAAGTTCCGCGAGCTATCAACCGATCTGGCGCTGATCGATAAGAATACGGGACTTGCACATAACTTCGAACACTCCCCACTGTACCGTATTTATCACATTAGCGCGGTAGAGTTGGCGCATCGTTTCAAAGACACCGATGCGGCGCATATCGATAAATCGCTGTCTCCGCAAGCACTCAGTGCGATTCGCGCTAGCCTGGATGCGGGACTGGTAGAAGAAATTCATCGACTGAACAAGCTCATGGTATTGCTCACCATCGCCATTTCCGGAGGGCCTTTTATTGGACTGCTGGGGACGGTGATGGGGGTGATGATCACGTTTGCCGCGATAGCTGCTGCAGGCGATGTCAATGTCAACGCGATCGCACCGGGTATCGCCGCAGCGTTAATGGCAACTGTGGCAGGAATGGGGGTGGCGATTCCAGCATTGTTTGGTTACAACTATCTGGCCTCGCGTATTAAAACCATTGTGTCGAATATGCACATTTTTGTCGACGTGCTCATTAACAAGCTTGCTGAGAATTACAGCCGCTGATAGGAAGCCGTCATGAAGGTTCAAGAAGAAAACGAGCTTTACGATGAAATCAATGTGGTACCCATGCTGGATCTGGCGTACGTATTGTTGGTGATTTTCATCATCATGACTACGGCATCGGTGCAAGGGATCAAGGTCAATCTGCCCAAGGCGAGCAATACACCCAGCCTTGCTAAACCGCAGACCAAGGCGATTACGATTAATCAGAGCGGGCAGATCTTTCTGGATGCCTATCCGGTGACGATAGACGAATTGCGGACTCGTCTGAGTCAATTAAAAGCAGCTAACCCAGAGTTGCCGGTGGTAATCAAGGGCGATACGGTAGTGCAGTACGGCAGAGTAATGGAGGTGCTCGAATTGCTTGGGCAGTTGGATATCACTCAGTTGGGTCTGGTGACCCAGCGCCTGGTGAAGTGATGCCATGGTAGAACGTAAACCAGCCTGGATGCGCTGGAGTGGCGTCCTACTGGGATTGGTTATAGCAGTCATGTTGGGATTGTGGCTGAAGGATTTTCTGGGCAGCGACAAACCAACCAGAAAGCCATCACTTCAGCAGATTACTTTGATCAAGCCGCCACCGCCACCACCACCACCACCGCCGGAGCAAAAGCCGCCGGAGCCTGAAGTGAAGAAGGAAGTAGTGGAGTTGCCGGATCCTGAACCTGAGCCGCAGGCCGATGATCCTCCACCTGGACCAGATCTGGGTGTGGATGCCGAAGGAACGGGTGACGGTGATGGATTTGGGCTAGTTGGGAGAAAGGATGGAGCAGATTTGATTGGCGGATCAAGAGGTAATCCTTGGGCTTGGTATGACGCGATAGTGAACGATGCGGTGACTTCTGCTTTCCAGGATGCGCTAGCACGCGAGAAGGAGCTCAAGGACAAGAAGTACAGAGTGGTGGTGAAGGTCTGGATTGGTGCAAATGGACAGATATCGCGGGTGGCGCTGGCTGACAGTACAGGTGATCCTAAAGTCGATGAGTTGCTCAAAAGAGTGCTTCAGGATTTGCGGGCCCTACGTGAGACCCCACCAGCAGATATGCCGCAACCGTTGAAGATACGCGTGACGTCACGTGCCTGATTGATCGGGGGAAGAAAGTAAATGAATATCCGTTTGATACTTATAGCTGCCACCGTGGCGATGCTGTGCATGGGTAGTGCGCATGCCAATAGCGATGAACGAGCAAAGGTCGAAATTCTGCATGAAACTACGTTAAACCTGATCCGTCTTTTAGTTGAGCAAGGCGTAATCAAGCAGGAAGCTGCCGATGAAATGATGCGGAAGGCGCAGCGGACGGCGGCGAAAAAGAATTCTGAGGAACGCCCTCAGGAAAAAACCGGGCAGGCCGGAAACGAACAGGCCGGAACCGAACAGGCTGGAACCGGACAGTCGAAAAAAGGCGAGGTGCGAGTCACGTACGTACCCGAGCACGTCAAGCGTGAAATTCGTGATCAATTGCGCGAGGAAGTGGTGCTCCAGGCCAAACAGGAACGCTGGGGCGACGTGAACGCCATACCCGAGTGGGTAAGCCGCTTCAAGATGGAAGGGGATATACGCTTGCGCGAGCAGGCTGACTTCGTCCCCGCCGGCAACGCTCCAGCAGCCAATTTTCAGGCCATCGGACAGCAGATCGACAACACTTCGGAAGATAGCTATAACCGGGAACGGGTGCGTATGCGCCTGGGGATCAACGCCAACATCACCAAAGGGGTAGACCTCGGGTTGCGCTTTGCTACCGGTGATATTTTGCCACCGGTAGCCGGCTTTAGTAACTTGAATGACTCCCCAACATCGACCTTGCAGACTTTTGGAAATACCGGCAAAAAATACATGCTTTGGCTCGATCAGGTCTATCTCAGATTTACCCCACAAGATTCGTTTACGGTTACTGCCGGGCGTATGCCCAACCCATTCTTTGTAGGCACTGTCGGGAGCATCTACACAAGTACTCTCGCGAGAACTGGGAACACCATTCCCATGGCTGGAGTTGTACACACAGATTTGTTATGGGACGTTGATGTGAACTTTGAGGGCTTGGCAGTCAATCTTCACCCCTGGTTAAAAGAAGACAGGGCCATCAAGCCGTTCTTCAATGCCGGGATATTTCCTCTGCAGCAAATCAATCAGGGTGAGACTGTTAAGGCCAAGGACAAGTGGTTCTACGGGGCTCAGGGCGGATTAGAGTTTGCTCCAGCAGATGCCGACACCAAGGTCAGGGTGGGGGTAGCTTTTTATGATTTTCACAACGTTAGCGGCATACGCAATCCGGCGTTTGGCGATACCCTGTACAACCAGACCGCCCCTCAATACCGGCAAAGAGGCAACAGCC
>CAMDAX010000152.1 GCA_945888885.1 Nitrosovibrio sp. Nv4
CGTTCCAACCCTCATATGTTTCTTCGAATCTCATCTTTCGGTTCTCCTGTAGCACTTCCGTTCGTCTCATTTGGCACCCCCTTCGGGGTACTATGACGACCGGACAGATGTCGCGCTACAGAACCGGACAAATCATGAACTCTCAACACTGCAAATTCGATGGTAGACCCTATCGATTTGAGTGGCCCGTAAATGAGCGGCCTGATAGCAACTACAGTCCAAGTTTCATTCCAATTCTTTCGTCATCGTTTTCTCGACAGCAGTAGCAATAATAGCGGCACCCCCAGCAGCGCAGTCAATACTCCCACCGGTAATTGCTGGGGCGCCCACAGAGTTCGCGCCAGAGTATCTGCCAATGTGAGAAAGCTGCCCCCCAGCAACATGGCCAAGGGTAGCAGCCAACGATAATCATTGATCCCCAGCAAGCGGATGGCATGGGGAATAATCAAGCCGACGAAACCGATGACACCCGCCAGCATCAGCGCCGCCACAGTCGCCAATGCAGCGCCGAAGTAAATCCCCACTTGCAGTGGCAGCACTGCTACACCAAGAGTTTTTGCCTTCATCTGACCGAGGCTAAGAACATTGAGGTTGCCGGAAAAGACCATACTTATGGCGGCCAGGATAATCAGTATTACCCATGCAAATGACAACCCTTCGGCACCGGTCGCACGCGAAACATCGCCCATCAACCAGAACAACATGCCTTTCACGTCGCTGGCCGGTGCCAGGGTCAGGATCAAAGTAGTCAGCGCAGCGCAACCGGCGGACAACACTACCCCGGTCAAGAGCAGCCGATAGAGATTCCAATCACCGCTGCGAAAACTCAGGCCAAACACGATGGCAATCGCGGTCAGCGCACCTGCCAGCGATGTCAGATTGACCAGTACCAGCCCCCACCCCAGCAGCATTGCCGTAAGCGCGCCCACCGCTGCACCACCCGATACACCAAGAATGTAAGGATCGGCCAGTGGGTTGCGCAGCAGCACCTGCAACAACGCACCCGCCAGCGCCAGCAGACCACCGCAGACAAATGCGGCCAACACACGCGGCAGACGAAGCTGCCAGACAATCTGGCTGGTGGTGTCACCAGCCACCGGTGACAACAGCACGCGGGCAATACTGGCAACCGGAATGTCCACACTGCCGAACAGCAATCCGGCAAATAGGCTGCCTGCCGCGAGCAGCAGAAAGAGGAACAGATGTGGTAAGGGGTGTATGGCGGAAGTCACGCGGGTAGGCAAAAGGTCAATGTGCTGAACTGCTTATCCCGACACATCCGCTTCAATACGTATCCTTGCATCCACAACCCAGCAACCTTGGCCAGGCGGCAGGGCAAGAATCGGGTTTAGATCGAGTTCCCTGATTGCAGGAATTTCTTCCACCAGACGTGAGATACGTAATAGCACCTGCTCAATTGCCGCCACATCCGCTGGTGGGTGGCCACGGTAACCAGTAAGCAGCCGGTAACCTTTGATCGAATGTACCATTTCGGCGGCATCACAGTCACTGAGGGGAGTAATCCGGAAACACACGTCACCGAGGATCTCCACATGGATGCCACCCAGGCCGAACGCGATTAGTGGGCCGAAGAGCGAATTATGCGTGACCCCAATCATCAATTCGATGCCATCTAGCATCATGGACTGCACCAACACTCCTTCCATCGCAGCGAGGTTATGGTCCTGCGCAAGCCGCGCACGGATTGCCTCGAATGCTTCTCGAACGGCTGCCTCATCGGTTAAATTCAGATGGACTCCGCCAATCTCGGTTTTATGTACAAGAGTATGCGAAGCCAGCTTTACTGCAACCGGAAACCCAATTGTCCGCGCCAGAACAACTGCGGCATCAGCGGTCGCAGCGATATCCCCCGGCAGGAGTGGCAGCCGTGCCGCTGCCAGAATAGCACTGGTCTCCTGCGTTGTCAGCCAACCGCTCCCGCGTTGCGAAAGGGCTCTCTCACAAATTTCATGTGCCAATGACAAGTCCATGTCAGAGAAATCCGGAATCACCCCACACGACTGCGCCTTCCATTCGGCATAGCTGGTAGCCTTACCAAGAACCAGCGCAGGGACTTCCGGCATACTATAAGCAGGGATCGTTTCACCCGACAGTGTAAAGGAACGTTCCGGGTCTCCTTCCGCCATCCAGCAGATAAAGACCGGTTTCTTCAGAACGCTCGACTCCCGTGCGACGGCGAGTCCTGCCAGAATGCCATCCGCGATCGGGGAAACGTCGGCAGCCACCAAGGAGACGTACAATATGATCAATGCATCGATCTCACTGGCTCTCAAGACGGCTTCGATTGCCTTGGTGTATTGTTCCGGCGTAGCAGAGGCGATCAGGTCCACAGGATTGCTAAGTGCAGCAGCGGACGGCAGGAATGTAGCGAGTGCAGCTTTGGTCTGGTCTGACAGCTCGGGGACTGTCAAGCCGCTGGCTTCACAGGCATCAGTACAGAGAATCGCAGGCCCGCCTGCGTTGGTGATGATTCCAACCCGTCGGCCTGCCGGGAGTGGCTGGGCCGACAAGCCCGCCGCCAGCGCAAACATCTCTTCCAGAGTTTCGGCACGAATCACTCCGGTCTGGTGGAACAATGCTTCCACACCCACATCGCTTGCTGCCAGCGCAGCGGTGTGGGAACCGGCGGCACGGGATCCAGACTGGGTCCGACCCGCTTTTACCGCAATAATCGGCTTCTGCCGGCTTACTCGGCGGGCGATCCTGGCAAAGCGGCGCGGATCGCCGAATGATTCCAGGTACAGCAGAATGACATGGGTTGCGGGGTCCTCTTCCCAGTATTGCAACAGGTCGTTACCGGACACATCAGCCTTGTTGCCGACACTGACGAAAGATGAGATCCCAAGCTGCAGCCGATGCGCGGCAGCAAGAATAGCCAATCCCAGCGCACCACTCTGAGACGACATCGCGACCCGTCCAGGCGGCGGAAACACAGAGGCGAAGGTCGCATTAAGGCAAACCGCCGGATCAGTATTCAGCAAACCGAAACAGTTTGGGCCAATCATGCGCATGCCTTGCTGGCGCACTTTCTCGGCCAGACGATCCTGTAGTTGCTTGCCCTCCGCACCGGTCTCGGCAAATCCGGCAGTAATCACGATTATGGCCCGCACCCCCTTGGCTGCACAATCGTCAACCACGGCCAGAACCGCATCACGCGGTACAGCGATGATAGCCAGGTCAACGCTGCCAGGTACGGCTCCAAGCGACGGGTACGCTTTCAGGCCAGCAATCTCTGCCGCTCGTAGATTCACCGGATAAATGGCGCCATGAAACCGATTGCCAACCAAAGCCTCGACCAATCGGTAGCCGATACTGTGCGGATCGCGCGAAGCGCCGACGACGGCTACTGCCTGCGGGTGGAAGAATGGATGAAGTGAAGCGGTAGTGGCAATGCGATCCCGCAATTCAGAACGGATCAAGGTGGTTTCTGTGGGAATCAGTGACAGCTCGACTTCGATATCTCCGCCTTCGCAGCTCTCCTGAATATCAAATCCGGATTCTCGAAAGACTTCGCGCATCGCCAGATTATCCAGGTGTGTGACCGCCCACAAGTGGATAAAGCCATGCTGAATAGCCGACATCGCCAACCTCTCAAGCAGGATAGTACCCAGCCCTTTTCCATGGAAAGCATCATCCACGACCATGGCAACCTCGGCTGTGCGCTTATCTCGCGCCAGATAAGAGCCTGCCGCAATAATCCGCAGCGCTCCATCCCAGATGCGGGTTACCACCAAGGTCAGTTTGGAGCAGGGATCTGCCGAATCGCACAACGATGCGATGACCTCACTCTGCGGTGAAGCCGCAGAAAAGAAGCGATGCCGTTTAGATTCAGGTGCAAGCCGCTCTACGAAACTCTGCAATGCGGCATAGTCTGTTGGCACAGCAGGACGAATAGTCGCTGTTGTCCCATCATGGAGAATGATCTGGCCGGATTCCGCGTGACCACGAGAGAACGATGGAACATAGCGGGGATTAACATGTTGCATTGGTTGCTCCTTGCGACATGCTAACCCGCACTCAAAAAACCAATATATTTCTTATACTAGACGGGATGCTGAATCACTGCAAGACCAATCAATACGCACGAATGCGTAAAGCCACCTATTTGTCTTCTATGACCATTTGGTCAAGCCGCGCTATTCGCAGCGAAGAATGTCAGTGTTGAAATTTTACATACAAAACCGCTTGGCACGCTCTCTACCCATCAATGTCTTCAAATATTTGCTGCCGCCCTGTTACTCGGCCTGGTCGCTGATACGCATCCACTTACCGTCCACGTCGAATACCTCTAAGGAAACACCGATTAAATGAGTTTTTAGCCATGGATGCGGGTTTGAATGAGCTCTCAGATTTAATTTATGCGAGCAAGCCATTTGTTCGAGGGTGTCTTGGATTTTGTGTAAACGGAATTTCTTAATGTTGCGGCATCCGATCCTCGAACTGGATAGTAAAACGATTCAGCGCGGCTTTCCAGTCTCTAATCGGCATCGTCCATTTTTTGCTGATATTTTGGATCGCCAGGTAGAA
>CAMDAX010000153.1 GCA_945888885.1 Nitrosovibrio sp. Nv4
TGACAGCACTCGCCCTCAGGAGCAAGGAAATGCGGTAAAGCAGAAAGATTGCCGCAAACAGGGAGAGCGTAACCACTTAGATGCTGAAATTCGAGCATCTGATGTCATTGCGCTCCATTTCGAAATTAGTTTTGCAAGAGGCTCTATATGTAAGGAAATATTTTTTGTGAGTAACGAAGTATTGTGACGAAATTCAGATTTTTAAAACTAGCCTTGAGAGTAATTCCAGTTTCAGTTCGAAAGTGAAACAAGGCGATGACGAATGAACGCCGCAGACAGTACGTCCCCCAAGAGGACTTCCTTCGGGGCGAATAGTACGGCCAGGCGTAAATGAGGATATCAACGAAGTGTCACTGATGAAATGGAATTGGAATTATGGTTCATAAGATAACACCGGCGCCAACCACCTCTCCGTCTCCTCCAGCGTCCAGCCTTTGCGCTTGGCATAATCCGCCACTTGATCCTTGTCTATTTTACCCACGGCAAAGTAGTCGGCTTCCGGGTGGGAAAAATAGAAACCCGACACGGCCGCAGTCGGTATCATGGCATAGGATTCGGTGATAATAATGCCGGCATTCTCCGGGGCCTTCAGCAGCTCAAATAACGGCCCTTTCTCGGTGTGGTCGGGGCAGGCCGGGTAGCCGGGTGCGGGGCGGATGCCGACATATTCCTCGGCGACGAGTTGCTCGCTGCTCAGTTTTTCATCTGTGGCATAACCCCAGAACTCGCGCCGCACCCGCCAGTGCATGTGCTCGGCGAAGGACTCCGCCAGGCGGTCAGCCAGCGCTTTCAGCATGATGGCGGAATAATCATCGTGCGCATCCTCATAACTCTTCACGCGCGCATCTATGCCAAATCCAGCGGCGACGGCGAATGCGCCGATGGTATCCCGCACACCGGATTCCTTGGGAGCAATAAAATCTGCCAGGCATAGATTGGGGCGTCCCATCGGTTTCAGGTTTTGCTGCCGCAGATTGTGGAAAGTCATCGCCACCCTGGTACGGGACTTGTCGGCATAAATCTCGATGTCGTCGTGATTCACCGAATTGGCGGGAAACAGACCGACCACGGCATTAGCGGTAAGCCATTTCTGTTCGATGATTTTCTTCAGCATGGCTTGGGCATCGCGCAACAGATTGCTGGCAGCTTCGCCTACCACTTCATCCTGCAGGATTGCCGGATAGCGTCCTGATAATTCCCATGCCTGAAAGAACGGAGTCCAGTCGATATAGGGCACCAGCTTTTCCAGTGGATAGTTGCGCAGAGATCTGATACCGATAAAATCTGGTTCGGGTGGAACGTAATTCTGCCAATCGGTTTTAAGTGCATTTCTGCGCGCTTCTGCAATCGACAGCATCGGTGATTGCCCTTTCTTGTTCTTGTGCTGCGTGCGAACTTTCTCATATTCAGTCTGAATGTTTTGCACATAATCCACCCGCAAATCCTGCGACAGCAAGTTGCTGCATACACCTACCGCACGGCTCGCATCCGGTACCCACACGGTAACGCCATTACTGTAATGCGGAGAGATTTTCACGGCAGTGTGGACGCGCGAGGTGGTTGCACCGCCGATCAATAACGGAATGGTAAAGCCTTCACGCTGCATCTCCTTTGCCACATGCGCCATCTCCTCCAGAGAAGGCGTAATCAGCCCGGACAGGCCGATGATGTCAGCCTGCTCGCGTCGTGCCATTTCAAGAATCTGTGCGCAGGGAACCATCACGCCCATATTCACCACTTCATAATTGTTACATTGCAGCACCACGGTGACGATGTTCTTGCCTATGTCATGCACGTCGCCCTTGACCGTGGCGATGACGATCTTGCCTTTGGGTCGGGAATCACCGGAGCGTTTCTTTTCTGCCTCAATGAACGGCAGCAGATGAGCCACTGCCTGCTTCATCACCCGCGCCGACTTGACCACCTGCGGCAGAAACATTTTACCGGAACCAAATAGATCGCCGACCACATTCATGCCGTTCATCAGTGGCCCTTCGATCACCTGGATCGGCCGTCCACCTTGAGCGTCTATTTCCAGACGAGCTGCTTCGGTGTCTTCCACGATATAAGTATTGACGCCCCTGACCAGCGCATGCGTCAAACGCTGCTGCACCGGCTCGCTGCGCCAGGCAAGATCTTCAATCTTCTCCTTGCTCTGTCCCCTGAAATTCTCGGCGAATTCCACCAGTCGCTCGGTAGAGTCGGGGCGGCGGTTGAGCAACACGTCCTCAACCCGTTCCAGTAAGTCCTTGGGTATATCCGAGTAGACGCCCAACTGTCCGGCATTGACGATGCCCATGCTCATGCCGGCCTGGACAGCGTGATACAGGAAAGCTGTATGGATTGCCTCCCGTATCGGCTCATTACCACGGAAAGAAAACGACACATTGGACACGCCGCCGCTCACCTTGGCATAGGGCAAGGCTTTTTTGATGATGCGCGTGGCTTCGATGAAATCGACACCGTAATTGTTATGTTCCTCAATGCCGGTAGCAACCGCAAAAATGTTGGGGTCAAAAATAATGTCTTCAGGTGGGAAACCCACTTGATCAACCAGAATGCGGTAGCAGCGTGTGCAAATATCGACCTTGCGCGCCTGCGTGTCAGCCTGGCCGGATTCATCGAAAGCCATCACAATCGCTGCTGCGCCATAGCGGCGGGCCAATCGGGCATGACGGATGAATTCCGCTTCACCTTCCTTCAGGCTGATGGAGTTGATCACAGTCTTGCCTTGCACGCATTTCAGACCGGCTTCAATCACTGACCACTTGCTTGAATCTATCATTACCGGCACCCGGCTGATATCTGGTTCGGCGGCGATCAGGTTGAGGAACGTCACCATCGCTTTCTGCGAATCGAGCATCGCCTCATCCATGTTGATGTCAATAATCTGCGCACCACTCTCCACCTGGTTGCGGGCGACAGTCAGGGCTTCCGCATAGTTATTGCCGAGTATCAGACGGGCGAAAGCTTTCGAGCCAGTGACGTTAGTGCGCTCACCCACATTCACGAACAGGGAATCATTGCCGATATTGAGCGGCTCCAGGCCAGACAGCCGCAGTTTCTTTGGAATGTCGGGAATGATGCGTGGCGCAATGCCGCTCATCGCATCGGCGATAGCTTTGATATGTGCAGGCGTGGTGCCGCAGCAGCCGCCGACAATGTTGACGAAACCCGACAAAGCAAAATCCTTGATCAGGCTCGCGGTGTAGTCAGGCGACTCATCGTAGCCGGTTTCCGCCAGCGGATTGGGCAGGCCAGCGTTGGGATGCGCGCTGATATATACGCCCGCAACCTTGGAAAGTTCTTCGATGTAGGGGCGCATCAATTCTGCACCCAGCGCACAGTTCAATCCCACTGACAATGGCCGGGCGTGGCTGACCGAATTCCAGAATGCTTCCGGCGTCTGTCCGGAAAGCGTGCGCCCGGAAGCGTCGGTGATGGTGGCCGAAATCATGATCGGAACGCGTACACCATGAATCTCAAAATATTGATCGATTGCAAACAGCGCCGCCTTGGCATTGAGGGTGTCGAATATGGTTTCCACCAGCAGGATATCGACGCCACCATCCATCAGGCCACTTATGGCAACGGAATAATCTGCCACCAGTTGATCAAAAGTGATGCCACGAAAACCGGGGTCATTCACATCCGGCGAAATCGAAGTGGTTTTGGTGGTCGGCCCCAGCACCCCGGCGACGAAGCGCGGCCTATCCGGAGTTTTTGCTTCCATCGCCTGGGTTGCTTCTTTCGCCAGCTTGGCACCGGCAAGATTCAGCTCGTATACCAGATCCTGCATGTGGTAATCGGCCATTGAGGCAGCGGTGGAATTGAAAGTGTTGGTCTCGACGATATCCGTGCCCGCTTCCAGATAACCGCTATGGATGCCACGGATGATGTGTGGCTGGGTGAGCGTCAGCAGATCATTATTGCCCTTGAGGTCATGCGGAAAATCGGCAAAACGCGTGCCGCGATAATCCGCCTCGTTGAGTGAGTGGCTCTGAATCATGGTACCCATGGCCCCATCCAACAGCAGGATGCGGCGGCTGAGCAGGTCTTCCAGTAGGGCAGTGCGGTGGTGTTTGTTCATGACGGGTTTGAGTTTTCGGCGGAGGCGGAATTCTATCATGCCCACCAGTATGTCGCTGTCAGTCAGCTATCAGTTGCCGACAGGAAAAATGCTAGAAATTTAATCAACCAACTGAAAAAACAGGTTTTTCAGGAACGATTACTGCTTGCAGAATAGATTTGTAGTTTCAGCTCCAGTTTGAAAGTGAAACGAGGCGATGACGAACGAACGGAGCTAACAGCACGTCCCCAAGCCTATTGCAGCAGCGTGTTGAGGGGGCACAGCCGCAGCTTGGGGCATGTGCCACTGATCGACCACAACCCGCGCCGCGGCGAGAAGATCGAATTCTCGCCCTGTGAGGCGCAACGATACAAGGAACGCACCGGTGCGGAACGGGCAA
>CAMDAX010000154.1 GCA_945888885.1 Nitrosovibrio sp. Nv4
GCCATAAAAGCGCTGCAAAAGCGCGCCCAAGAACTCGGCTTGACGCTTTCGCCACAGGCTGTTCCCGCTCATGCATGATGCCAATTGCCCTTGTTATACATTTTTAACCAATTGAATATAAATAAGAAAATTACTGTTTCTTGAGAGCCTGTCGAAGGCAATGAAATCATTCATGTTTCGGCAAGCTCAACACGAATGGCTTCATGCTCTATTCGTACCGGATCAATAGTGCAGATTTCTGTCCCAATAAACGGGGTTGCTTCCATTTTGATGCCAGAGAATCAACGCAGTGATCCTTCAATGTCGTTACGCCGGGTAACCGGCGAGCATGGCGTGCCATATTTGTTGCTTGCTGGTAACTGTACTTTAGCTGCTTTGGAGCAGCGGCTGCGGACGTTATCCGATGAACTGACTGGTTACGCTGCTAATCCGGAATTGCACTGGGATTTAACCGGAATCGAGCAGATCGATGATGCTGGTGCCGTGCTGCTGTGGCAGGCTTGGGGTGCACACCGTCCCACGCATTTGCTGCTGCGGCCTGAACAGGAGAGGTTATTCATCCGCTTGGGGAAAGCGCCGCCGCTTCCCGCACTTCCCCCACGCGATTTGTTGTGGCCGGTTACGTATCTGGGAAGAATTGTTTTACTGCTGTGGGAGCATTTGACCGGCATAGTCATACTGGCAGGCCAATTGTTGCTGGATATGAGGTATCTGGCCGGGCATCCTACACGTATTCCCTGGCGTGAAATTTCTGCCAACTTGTTTCGTACTGGCGCGCAGGCGCTGGGCATTACCGCGCTGGTGGGGTTCCTCATCGGTGTTGTGTTGAGCTATCTTTCTTCCAAACAGTTGCAGATGTTTGGTGCAGATATTTTTATCATCAACATTCTGGGCATGAGCATCATCCGTGAACTTGGTCCGATGCTGGCGGCAATCCTGGTAGCAGGACGTTCCGGGTCTTCCATGACCGCACAACTGGGCGTGATGCGGGTGACTGAAGAACTGGATGCACTGACTGTAATGGGTATCCCTCACAGCTTGCGGTTAGTGCTGCCCAAAGTCATTGGACTTGGTATCGCAATGCCACTGCTAGTGCTGTGGACCAGCGCAATTGCACTGTTAGGGGGCATGGTAGTTGCTGATCTGCAATTAGGATTGAGTTACCACTTTTTTTTCAACAAGCTGCCAGATGCGGTGCCACTTGCCAATTTATGGCTGGGGCTGGGCAAGGGCGTGGTGTGCGGCATGATAATCGCACTCATTGCCTGCCATTTCGGTTTGCGGATTAAATCCGACACCGAAAGTTTGGGTGCAGGCACTACTAATTCAGTGGTGACTGCAATCACTGTTGTCATCATAATCGATGCAATTTTTGCCGTTATTTTCTCCGATGTGGGAATCAGGTAGGGTGATAATGGGATGACGAACACAGACTGCATTGTCGAGGTTGAAGGACTACATAGCCGTTTTGGTAACCATGTGGTGCACGAGGACATCAATCTGTGTGTGCATCGCGGCGAGGTGCTGGCGCTGGTAGGCAGTTCCGGTAGTGGCAAGACCGTATTGCTACGACAGATGTTGGGTTTGGAAACGCCGGCACAAGGAGTGGTGCGGGTTTTTGGCCAGCCTGTACAGGGTACTAATCGTACCGAGTTGCAAAGAATACGTAACCGCTGTGGGATACTGTTTCAGAAGGGTGCCTTGTTCAGTGCGCTATCAGTATTTGACAATATCGCGCTGCCAATGCGCGAGCTACGCACGCTGAACGAGTGCATGATACGCGATCTGGTTATGCTCAAGCTCAAAATGGTGGAGATCGACGCGCAGCATGCGAGCAAGATGCCTGCCGAGCTTTCCGGCGGAATGGTCAAACGTATTGCGCTGGCACGTGCCATGGCATTGGATCCGGAGTTGTTGTTTTTGGACGAGCCAACTTCTGGGCTCGACCCGGTACTTGGCGAAGGTTTTGTCAAGTTGATTCAGACATTGCGCTCCGAATTGACGCTGACCATTGTCATGGCGACACATGATCTGGATACGTTGGCGGCACTGGCCAATCGCGTGGCTGTGTTGGCTGAGCAGCGCCTGTTGGCGCTGGGCAGTCTGCAGGAAGTGATCAGTACCAGTCACCCGTTTATCTCAAAATTTTTTCTCGGTGAACGTGGCAAGAGGACATTGGGAAATAATGGCGATATTTTATAAGGAAGCATCATGGAAAATCGTGCCCATGCCCTTGTAGCTGGTTTGTTCATAATTTTTCTGAGTGTGGCAGTGGTGGCCGCTGCCACTTGGTTTAGCGATGAAACCATGGTGCGTGACAGGTATTTGCTGGTGTCGGAAGTTCCGGTAACGGGGTTGAATCCCCAGGCGACGGTTCGTTACCGTGGCGTGAGCGTCGGTAAAGTGGAGGATATCCGCCTGGATCCAAAAAATGCGCACTTTATCCTTATCCGTGTTGCTGTAGATCGAGATGTGCCGCTGACCAAAAATACCTACGCACAACTGGGCTATCAAGGCCTGACAGGCCTTGCGTTTGTGCAGCTGAATGATGATGGCAAACATATTGAACGAATGCAGACTGATCCGGGTAACCTTGCACGGATTCCGTTGCGCCCTTCTGCCCTGGATAACATAGCCGATTCTGGGCAGCACCTGCTTAGCAATGCAAATGAACTGGCAGAGCGCCTGAATGCATTGCTTAATGAACAGAATCAGGTACGCATTTCGCATATTCTGAAAAGCGTGGAGGGGGCAAGTGGTCGTTTTGATGGCATTGCCGACCAATTGGAACCGGGACTCAAGGCTTTGCCAGGATTGGCTGCTGAAGCCAGTATTACACTGAGACGCACTAGCCAGTTAATGACGGATATCAACCATATCGTGGTAAAAATAAATCAACAGGGAGGCGTTGTTGATAGCCTGTCCGATGCTGCCGAAGAGCTCTCGGACACCATACCTGAACTGCGTGATGCAAGTCATGGCATCACGCGCAGTACGCACAGTGTGGATCGTGTTCTGCTGCAACTGCAAGAACAACCTCGTAGCCTGCTGTTTGGTAGATCACCACCGCCGCCAGGTCCGGGAGAAGATGGCTTTATGCCGCCAAAGGACATATCTAAATGAAGAAGATTCTTTTATTTGCAATTGTGCTGCTCACAGGCTGCGCCATTGCACCCCATACCCAGATTCCGGTAGCAGTGTATGATTTTGGTTTACCGTCGCCAACGGATGCCTCCGTTGCTTCTGTCATATCTGATCAACCACAACTGCGAGTAAGCCTGTTGGTAGCGGAGGCGACGGCTCCCATCGGGTTGAATAGTCAGGCGATTCAGTATCGTTTGGCATATCACAATCTCGCGCAGACACATAATTACGCTAATAGTCGTTGGGCTGCCGCACCCACTGCGCTGCTCACCCAAAAAATTAGAAACCATATCACCGCTGTCACTAATAACGGAGTGATAAGTGCCGGTGATGGCGTGCGGGCGGATTACACCTTGCGCCTTGAACTGGAAGAGTTTTCCCAAGTATTTGATACCATCGAACAAAGCCATGCGGTGGTCAGATTGCGCGCCAGCCTGGTCGAGCGCGGCACTCGCACGTTGCTTGCCCAGCGCAGCTTCAGTATGGAACAGGTAGCTCCCACAGCCAATGTCACGGGTGCGGTCCACGCCCTGGCTGTGGCAAGTGACAAGCTGACCAGAGAGCTAATCGACTGGCTTATTGCAAAGCTGGAGGAAGAGAAGAAAGCGATAAAGAAAGATTGAATCGAAGTGGTAATCCTCCGATTTTTGACACCCGTTAAAAATGATCTTCGCGTCTATACCAGCGAGTTTATCAAGATTATTCATTAGAAATTTGTAGGCTATTCATGGGCTTAAACTTTCCAGAGAAGTAAGTGTTGGAGCTGGCTGTCCATAACGCCTTGAACCATCGTCTGTGTCCCCTGCCACGGTTATCCCACATGCTACGCCACAATTTTTCCGTCCAGTTTGGTCTGGAATACGCAGTCTTTAGGTATGTCACATTTCTGCCTCTTTGAAGGGCTATTGATCCGGCACGAATAGAGCATGAAACCGTTCGCGTTGAGTATGATATTCGTCCGCAGGCCGAAAGGCGTTGGCAAGAAACAGGGCTGTGGTGTGTTAACGTTCGTAGTGTTGCTTTCGGACAAAGACCGGCTGAGCACTGGTGCCATTGAGCCCGTCCGAGGCATCGTCGGCGAGTATGGTGAGTCCTCTGGCGCGTTGGTGCTTGCCACCGGCGGGTCAGTCCGGCATCCCGATTGAGAGATTGAGCATATCGACATGCCCACGTCCGAGAGTGGCATTCACTCAAGGAGATAAGATCATGGCACAACGGGTTGACCCAATCAAGCGCCGAGCGGATGGCACGCCGATCGAGCCGCTTTCCATCAAGCATCCCAACGCTGCCGGAATCGACATCGGCGGGAAGAGCCACTA
>CAMDAX010000155.1 GCA_945888885.1 Nitrosovibrio sp. Nv4
CGTTCCAACCCTCATATGTTTCTTCGAATCTCATCTTTCGGTTCTCCTGTAGCACTTCCGTTCGTCTCATTTGGCACCCCCTTCGGGGTACTATGACGACCGGACAGATGTCGCGCTACAGAACCGGACAAATCATGAACTCTCAACACATCACCGATGTCAATGTCGTTGACATCGGTCGCAACACCTTGACCATCAGGAGTGGCAAGATGTAATGTTCGTCCGTCCCGATTAAAAAGTGGCTTTGGAACCCCTATCCTTGAATACCGATCCTGCCACACACGAACTTCTTCACGGCATCCTCAAGCAGGTCTCCCGTTCGTTTTATCTCACGCTCAACGTGTTGCCGGCAAACGTACGTGACCAGATGGGGCTGTCATATCTGTTTGCGCGTGCGGTCGACACCATCGCCGATACGGATCTGATCGACCGTGCCCAACGGCTGGAATATCTGAACCAGTTTCGGGCACAGTTCAAGGGCGATGGGATTCAATGGAATGCCATTCAGGAAATTCAGGCCGCGCTCCTTCCTCATCAGAATAATTCTGCCGAATACGTGTTGCTGCAGCGACTGGGAGATTGCCTGAAATTGTACGAGCAGTATCCCCCTGATGATCAGGAACGAATCCGCTGGTTGATGGAGGTATTACCCAACGGCATGGAGATAGATTTGACCCGATTTCCCGGCGAATCAGCCGAGGATCTCGCCGCGTTGGCCACGCTGGACGAATTGGATCAGTACACCTACTATGTCGCGGGTTGTGTTGGAGAATTTTGGACCAGAATGGTGTGCGCGCACCGTCCGGCAATGGCACAGCGGGACATCGCCCGGATGTCGGCCATCGGTGTGCGCTTCGGCAAGGGTTTGCAGCTCACCAACATCGTCAAGGATGTCGCCCGTGATCTCCATCATGGTCGCTGCTATGTACCGGAATCGCTTCTGCAGGAAGCCGGGCTGAAGCCAGCCGACCTGTTGAACGAAGACAATCTGCCAAAATTCAGACCAGTGTTGCATCAACTCATCGCACTTGCGATGGAGCACCTGGATCAGGGGTGGAGCTACACTATGGCGATTCCTTCTTCTGAAATTCGCCAACGGCTGGCATGTATGTGGCCAATTCTGCTGGCTGGCGAAACACTGCAGCGCGTTGCATTTTCCCCTGGGCTGCTTAATCCCGCCGTCAATGTGAAGGTTCCCCGCAGCGTTGTCTACCGCGTGATGGCAATGACAATTTTCACTGGCGCTAACAGGCAGGTGGGCACTGCCTATTGGAATCGTCTCAAAGATTCCCTAAAATTTATAGCCCCGGTGTAGCGCAACTACGCCAGCGGCCAAATTAAAATATTCCACCCGTTCGAAACCGGCTTGTTGCATCAGTTGCTTTAATTCTTCCTGGGATGGATGCACGCGGATGGATTCGGCCAGGTAACGGTAGCTGTTCTCATCCTTGGCAATGAGCTTGCCCATTGCCGGCAGCACCTTGAATGAGTAGGTGTCATAGACGGGTTGCAACGGTTTCCATATCTTGGAGAATTCCAGCACAATAACGCAGCCACCAGGACGGAGTACGCGCAGCATTTCCTTCAGCGCCGCATCCTTGTGGGTCATGTTCCTAAGACCGAAAGCTACGCTCACGCAATCGAAATAATCGGCGGGGAAAGGCAGTTTTTCCGCATCGCACTGCGCCACCGATGCGGCTCTGCTCTGATCCAGCAACCGGTCATGGCCTATTGTAAGCATGGAGTTATTGATGTCGGTGAGCCAGACCTCGCCACTCTCGCCGACGCGTTCAACGAACAGCGCGCTCAAATCAGCAGTGCCGCCAGCAATGTCGAGCACCCGGCCACCCGCTCTGATCCCGCTGGCTTCCACGGCAAATCGTTTCCACCAGCGGTGCATACCCACCGACATGAGGTCGTTCATCAGATTGTAGCGCGCTGCTACCGAATCGAACACGACCGCTACCTTGCGGGCTTTTTCTGTTTCAGGAACGGTATTGAAACCGAAATGAGTAGTTTTGGTCATAAGTGTTCAGTTTGCCACGTAGGGCACCTCTAAAAATCCAGATTCCGTCACAATACTTTATTATTCACAAAAAATATTTCCTTACATATCACCCATATACCGCGTCTATATTTCTTGTTCTCGCCTTATCTTGTTTACAA
Source organism: Nitrosovibrio sp. Nv4 (assembly GCA_945888885.1). GTDB lineage: Bacteria > Pseudomonadota > Gammaproteobacteria > Burkholderiales > Nitrosomonadaceae > VFJL01. The sequence goes on from CAMDAX010000155.1 coordinate 2,167, forward strand.
CTTTGAATTCTTAGAGCCGCCCTGTAGGGGGGTTCGCAGCTTGGGATTCACGGCTCGCGCCAGCCTGCTCCATCCGCTGCAGGTAGTGTTGCCACATTTCTTCCTGATGCAGTCCGTAGTCATAGAGCAAATCCCACGAATAAAGACCGGTATTATGACCATCGGAAAAATTCAATTGAATCGCATAATTACCCACCGGCTCAATGTGATTGATGTTCACATCCTTCTTGCCGGTTTGCAGCACTTCCTGGCCGGGACTATGTCCGCGCACTTCCGCCGAAGGCGAATAGACCCGCAGAAATTCGCACGGAATCTGGAAGGATTTGCCATCCGCAAAAGAGATTTGCAGTACCCTGGATTGCCGGTGCAGTTTTATTTCAGTGGCTTTGGGAGTATCTTTGCTCAGTCCTGCCATGAAGACATACCCTCAACATATAACTGTGTATGATAAACTAGCGGAAGCAAAACTAAAACTTTATTGCAGCAAGGCGGCCTATCTGAATTCACTACTGCAAGAGGCTGCCGCTCACGCCCGGCCTCTTGCTGCGTTAGAGACTCGCGCCCCCCCCCTCCTCTGCAGTTTCTCCGTCGCATACCATCCTGCACTACTGTTTCCGTATTTGATCGTCCCGCTGCTGTCTGTACCTGTCCCGTCCCGCAGCGGAGTTCGGCGTGATCATGCTGTTCTACCTCAAACATGCCTGGGATAAACAGTTGATCAAGGGCAAGACCAGCGCCGCCGATCTGCTCGACGCGATCCGTGAGGGCGCGGTGCTGCGGGTACGACTCAAAGCGATGACGGTCGCAGTCATCCTCGGGAGACTCCTGCCGATCATGTTCGGTTCTGGTACTGGTTCGGAAGTCATGCAGCAGATTGCGGCGCCAATGATCGGTGGCATGATTACTGCGCTGCTACTGTCGATGTTCGTGATTCCGTCAGTGTATCTGCTGCTGCGCCGCCCGCCACGCTAATTCGCGATCAACGTCGCTTCGATTTCAGCAAAGGTCTTGGCAACTTCGGTGGATGAGATGGCAGCACCGAGTTGCTTTTCGATCTGCGTTAATGAAAAAATACCGCACACCACTGGCTTGCCTGCGACATTTATTTCCATCACCAGGGTATGCTGACGACCAGTATCACGCAAACTGGCGATCACATGTCCGACCTTGGCATGCTGCACTTCTGCAACAGGAATTGCTTCGAGACGACCGAGCGGGGTCATGATATCCGAGACCAGGATCTCATTGTGCTTCACACCTCGCTCCTGAATAAAGCGCAGCGGCTTTTCGCCGAGAATATCCGTTGCGGTGATAATGCCGCCGAGGGCGCAATCCTGATCCAGCACCAGCAACGAGCGCACACCGCGCTGCATCATAAACGCATTGGCCGATTCCATAGTCACGTACGGCTCGATTACAGCGGCATAAATTTGCCGCAGATCGGTCAGCACATCAAGGGCAGGTGATTCCAGAGTGACGGACTTGGGCGGAGTGAGAAATCTGCACAGCCCCCGTCAAGCGTTGTGCGGAAAGAACGTGATAGTCGGACATGGTGTAAACCCCCGCGTTGGTGGATGGGATGCACTTGTGAAAGGATGAAAATCAGACCCCCCCTTCTGAGAAGAACTCAACGCTCAACAGAATGATGGGTCAATGCAATCATAATATAAAAATCAGATTCCTGACCTGCGTGACCAGAAGCTCACCCTCGCCTGCTCAAACCGGGACTGGAAGTTTGATAGAATACGTTCAGACTTACTGACAGCTACACGAGTGAAGATATCAACGGAGTGGCACCAATGAAATGTAGATTAATTCCATTCGCATTAACCCTTCGACTTTGCTCAGGACCGAAGACGTTGTCGAAGTGCTGCCTATATAAATCAGCGTGTTGGCAAAGGCTTCGACAAGCTCTCAAGAAACAGCTTTTTAATTATCATAGAATCAATAAGTTACGATTTTGTAGCACTGAGAAATGCTATCTAAAATTGGACCGAACGGCACCGAAATGTCCTTCGACAGGCTCAGGACGAGCGGGGCTGGGGCTGCCCTGTTTCTTGCCAACGCCTTTCGGCCTGCGGACGAATATCATACTCAGCCCGAACGGACCAAATAAATCGGTATTTCTCTAATGAGCCTCTTGCAAAACTAATTTCGAAATGGAGCGCAATGACATCAGATGCTCGAATTTCAGCATCTAAGTGGTTACGCTCTCCCTGTTTGCGGCAATCTTTCTGCTTTACCGCATTTCCTTGCTCCTGAGGGCGAGTGCTGTCACC
>CAMDAX010000156.1 GCA_945888885.1 Nitrosovibrio sp. Nv4
AGCCTGCAGCCAATCATCCCTGGAGAAACATGCCTGTCGGCAAGTCCGCCAACGACGGGCAGCGAGCAGCACCGTAGCAAAGAAAATCAGGAAAAGCGGACATTTCTATTTTGCAGAAAAGCGGACATTTCTATTTAGCGTTGACAGCCCACCGATGAGTTGACCAGTTACGGGTACCCGCTTATTGATACCATGCATGAGGTGAGCTGGATTATCAGCACCGTATCTGAAAGGGACGGCACATATCTTTTACCTGCGACAATTTGCCACATTGTAGTACATCGTATATCCGCTTATTATCCGATATTGTCACTTAACTTGAGAAATGACCTGCAAGTATAAAATGCGCTGGCCTGCCGCATTTTTCATACGTAAACTGGCAAATTACGTGGTACTATTCAAATTGTGGAATACGACTCACTCTTATTTACCGCACACAAATAACGACTGGCACTTTCAAAATACAATTGCGCCAAACCTGCATGAAAGAAATAACGGTCGCTACAATCACCACCCTACTGATATCAAAGAGATCTGCTGTTATGCCAGTAACGTTTCTTGCGTGGTATAGAGCAATCGACAGGATATTGGCACAAAGCCTTAAGGCTAGTCAGTGATACGCCGTTTATTTCTTATACTGATGCTGACTATGTCAGGCATGGCTATAGCGGCCCATGACATTCACATTCGCCCTTTCGTTCCCGGTAGCCTTGCACAGATACTTGCGGCCCGTGTGGACAAACCTTTCATTCTCGTTTTCTGGTCACTTGAATGTCAATACTGTCCTGCTGAATTGAAGATGCTGGGGGTACTCAAACATCGTTACCCCAAACTGGACATCGTTCTGGTTGCTACCGATACACCAAATGACATGCCAGAACTTGCAGCTCGAGTAAAGGGCTATAGGATGGGCAAGGTGGAACAATGGGTCTTTGCCGAGGGTATGCCTGAGCGCTTACGTTTTGAGATTGATCGTCGTTGGTATGGTGAAATACCGCGTACGCAGTTTTATGACCGGGCGCATCAGCGTGAAGTCAAGACTGGCCTGATCAACCAGAAGCTTGTCGAAGACTGGATAGCTCGTAATGTTACGTCTGACCTGGCACGGCACTGAGTACCGGACAATCCGGCGCAACCTCGCCTTCTTGCCGGGTTTGCTGTTTGTCGTTGCGGTCCACATTGCATTGTTCTACGGCTTGTGGAGCCAGCGGTTGATTCCACCGCCGGAACAAATAGCAACACTGTTCATCAACTTTATCACTGCGCCCAAACCGAAGGAAGAATTCAAAACCGAACTACAGCCGGCCAAGCCGAAACTGGAAAAGAAGCCGCAATCGCGACAACTGGTAGCTGAAACACCGATACTGTCAGAAACTGAACCAGTCGCACCGCCACCACCACGAGAACCTGAAGCAGCAAAAGTAGCAGTAGCGCCGCCTGCGCAGATGCCACAAGGTCCGGTCACATTGTCTGCAGAACTATCGGTCGTCTGCCCGGAATTGAGCGCGCCCTCCTACCCGCCACTATCGCGTCGGCTTGGCGAAGAGGGGAAGCTGATGCTACGGGTGGAACTCGATGAAGGCGGTCACATAAGTGTAGCGCAGGTAATTAATAGCAGCGGTTTCAAACGGCTGGATGATGCTGCGCTTGCCGCAGTAAAGACATGGCGCTGCAATCCACCGCGACGCAACGGCCAACCAGTAAGGGCCATTGCCCTACAGCCCTTTAACTTCGTATTGCATGGAGATTGATTCAATGGAAAAAGAGCTTGGCTTTGCACATTTTCTCGCTCAGGTCGATGGGGTTGGCATTAGCGTACTAGTGCTGTTGCTTGCGCTATCGGTAGCGAGCTGGTATCTCATCCTCACCAAGGGTATTGCCAACCTTCTGGAGAGTCAACGCGCAGAAACTTTTCTCAAGCGTTTCTGGAACGCAGATTCCTTGCAGGAAGTGAATGCAACGCTGAGCGGCCAACCTGCCGACAATGCTTTTGCGCAGCTGGCACAACTGGCGCTGAATGCCGCTGCCGATTCGGAAAAGCATGGCTTGCAAAAACTTGCAGCTGCTGGCGGGACAAGTGAGTTCTTTACCCGCATATTACGCAACGGTATTGACCAGGAAGCCACCCGTGTCGAAAACGGTCTTACGCTGATAGCCTCGGCAGGCTCGGCCGCACCTTACATCGGCCTGTTTGGTACCGTGTGGGGCATCTATCACGCACTGGTACAGATCGGTCTTTCTGGTCAGGGCACACTGGACAAGGTGGCTGGGCCGGTAGGTGAGGCGTTGATCATGACGGCACTGGGGTTGGCCGTGGCAATTCCGGCGGTGTTAGCCTACAACGCTTTCGTGCGACGCAACCGCATCTGGCTAACACGCCTGGACGCCTTCGCACATGACCTTTTTGCACTGATTGCTGTCGGCGCCAAAACCAATAGTTCGGCGGGCGAAGTGCGGCCGCTACGCGTAGTGCCTCCCGCTGAAGGGAGAAAATAATGGCTTTCGGCAGCATGAGCGGCAGTGCCCGTCAGACGCCAATGGCCGAGATCAACGTGGTGCCGTTGGTAGATGTCATGCTGGTGTTACTGGTGATCTTCATCATCACTGCGCCGTTGCTCACGCATTCGGTGAAGGTGGATCTGCCCAAGGCGTCGAGTAGTCCCAATATCACGCAGCCGGAGCATGTCGAATTCGGTATCCGTGATGACGCCAGCCTCTACTGGAATGGTGAACCGGTCACACTGGATCAATTGGCTGCGCGTTTTGCTGCGACGGCAAAACAGAACCCCAATACCGAGTTGCACATCCGTGCAGACCGCCATGCTCATTACGAACATGTGGCACGGGTGATGTCCATTGCAGCGAAAGCCGGATTAGTGCGCATCGGATTCGTCACCGACCCATCGCAACCGTAGCAGCTCCCTACAACGTTCTGAAACTCAATATTCCCTTCACTAGAAATTTGCTCGTCTGCATGGAACCACAGCCACCTGACAATCTGACCGGCTGTCTACTTCTGCCCTAACACGCCGTGATGCCCTCCTCAAGGCCACCGACAGCCGCTACAGTCCGTCCTTTCAGTTGGCGGCGTATCCTGTTGCACGGCTCCATTACTACCATGGCTCTGGGTCTAGGTCTCCTGAGCTGGTACATTTCCAAACCGGTGACAGCTAGGCTGCATGAGACTGGACCCGGACGGCATCTGACCATCAAGGCGACACCAGATATCGACATCACGCTGGACGCCAATAGCGCCGTCACTGTTGCCAACAGCCAACCTACCCGAATTGAACTGCTACGGGGTAACGTTTATTTCGATGTTATGAGCAAAGATAACAATAAACTGGAAGTGAACATTGGTACAGTACGCATCAAGGATATTGGCACCCGTTTCAGCGTTAGGATGCAGTCGGCTGGTGGCAGTGTTGCCGTAGCTGACGGGCAGGTCGAGATTCATATGGCGACGGGAACGTATCTGGTCAACGCCCGAGAGCGTGCGGATTTCGACGACATGCGCGTTACCAGACACAGACTCATCGTCGAAGCCGATGTAGCTCCATGGCGCCCGAATCAATAGCGATCAGGAAAAATTCAATTGGATCAGGGATGGCTCATACCAGGCATATGTTTCATATCCCCCTCAGCTAAGAACATATTGGGATCGGCCATGCCAAATATCATCGCGATATGCGCAACCACTAGAAAAACTCCCACGAAGATTGCATGCAGTTTATTCCGCTCCCGCTGTGAAGCAGAAGAATAGAGGAGATTCATATCAAGCAGCGCAATACCAAAAAGCGGAATAAGACCCAGCAGATAAAAACCGACGGCAATCACATCCGCAATGCCACGCCATCCATTGGAGGTTGTTAGGGGAATAACAGCGGTAAAGAGAAGATTTATAAAAATACCAAGAAAATACCACCCGACAATAATTCCTGAGACCTTACTGAGAGTCTTCACGGTACCAGTATCTTTTCCGGTAAAAAGAAGATAGAGCTCCGAAATAGCGATTGTTTCGGCAAGTATCACGGGGATCGCCATGTAGATAATCAGATTCCATGGCTGATTCGTCATAAGGAGTTCCATATAATGAGTCATGTGCTTATCCCGATAAGAGTCTCTGAAAATGTTGCGGTTAGGAAATGCTGCCGCGAGCAGTGTACTGCATCATCACTAAAAATCAATTCCCATTATAAGCTGTGTTAGCGCAAAGTAGTAATGTCCGGTTTCTCCCAAGTAGAAATGTCCGCTGGTGATTAAACTCACCCCTGTTTAAAACATTGGCGGACAAATTTAAAATGGACAAACTCATGAGCCAAAAAGAAGTGAAGAAAGCCCAAGTGTTG
>CAMDAX010000157.1 GCA_945888885.1 Nitrosovibrio sp. Nv4
CCAACACTTGGGCTTTCTTCACTTCTTTTTGGCTCATGAGTTTGTCCATTTTAAATTTGTCCGCCAATGTTTTAAACAGGGGTGAGTTTAATCACCAGCGGACATTTCTACTTGGGAGAAACCGGACATTACTACTTTGCGCTAACACATATAAAATGATACGTTATACAGCAACGTGCTATATTGATAGAATATTTTATGGCAGCTCAACTTTTGAATCGAAGGGCGCGTCTAAAAATTCAAAGTTCTAAACAAGACGAGGCGAGAACAAAAAATGTAGATGCAGCATGTGACCGATATGCAAGGAAACATTTTTTGTAAGCAACAAAGTATTGTGACGAAATTTGGATTTTTAGAGCTACCCTGAAGTTTTCCTGCGAAGGAGCGATTAGCATGAAAAGTATTTTCACCCAAAAACTCCTGTTTGGAGTGGCTGTTCTGCCGATATTTTTTTCCGGGGTCGCCATAGCTCAAGTAATAAAACCGGAAGCCTATGTGGTAGACGGTCGTGCTGTGCCAGCCAGGAATTCCACTAACCTATGCTGGCACACCAACTATTGGACACCCGCTCAAGCGATTTACGAATGCGAACCTGATCTGGCAATAAGACCCGCGAAGGCAGCCAAGGCAACTGCCCCTGCTGCTGCAACTGCGGTCGCAGCAGCAGTCAGAACCTCACCGGAAAAATTGATTCTTTCCGCTGACACTTTGTTCGATTTTGACGAGTCTGTACTGAAACCCGAAGGCATGCAGGTACTGGATGATCTCATCAGTAACCTGGCTGGGATCAAATACGATTTGATCATCGCGGTCGGTTACGCGGACCGCATCGGCACCGAAGAATACAACAAAGAACTCTCAGTGCGTCGCGCTGAAGCAGTCAAGAGCTACCTGGTAGCGAATAAAGGAATAGATCCTGGTAACATTTTTACGGACGGCAAAGGCGAAGCCAGCCCAATGACTGGAGATGCCTGCAAAGGCGACAAGAAAACCAAAGCTTTGATCGACTGTCTGCAACCCGACCGTCGAGTTGAAATTGAAGTAGCTGGAACACGGGAAGCAAAATAAGCGCAATCCGGGTAGAGTAAGACATAAAAGCCTTGCTATTGTGCAGGGCTTTTTTTTGCCACGTTTATACGACAAATGACTCACCCCATAAAAATCGATACATTGCTTACAGCCCGCTGGATCATTCCAGTGGAACCCGCAGGGACGCTATTGCGCGATCACGCCATCGCAATTGATCAAGGTGTGATCCAGGCAATTTTACCGAGTGCTCAAGCACAGTTACAGTTTGCCCCATGTGAACGAATAGCTCTCGATAATCATGTGTTAATCCCCGGTCTGGTCAATCTACATACCCATGCAGCCATGTCACTAATGCGGGGACTGGCAGATGATCTGCCATTGATGGAGTGGCTCAACCAGCGTATCTGGCCAGTCGAAGCCCAACATGTGAACGCGGATTTCGTTCTGGATGGAACCCGGTTGGCCTGTGCCGAGATGCTGAAAGGCGGCATCACTTGTTTCAACGATATGTATTTTTTTCCGGAGGCATCAGCTCAAGCTGCGCTGATCGCCGGGATGCGCGCTGCCATCGGCATGATCGTGATTAATTTTCGTACCACCTATGCCAGCGACGCTGATGATTACCTGGCAAAGGGCCTGGCGCTACGCGACAACTACCGCCATCACCCGCTGTTGTCATTCTGTCTTGCGCCACATGCGCCTTACAGTGTGACTGATAAAACTTTTACCAGCATCCTCACCTATGCCGAACAGCTAGATCTGCCTGTACATATACACTTGCATGAAACTGATGACGAAATCAAACGCAACATGGAAACCACTGGCTTACGCCCGATCGAACGTCTATATAAGCTCGGTCTGCTCGGTCCCAATCTGATCGCCGTACACATGGTGCACCTCACCAACGAAGAGATTCAATTGATGGGCCAACAGAGTTGTAGCGTGGCGCACTGCCCTTCTTCCAACTTAAAACTCGCCAGCGGGTTTGCCCCCATTGCCGCACTGTTAAATCGAGGCGTCAACATTGGTATCGGAACCGACAGTGCCGCCAGCAATAACCGCCTCGATATGTTCGAGGAAATGCGTTTAGCCGCGCTACTTGCCAAAGCTCAAAGTGGCAGGGCGGACATGCTGCCTGCCCATCAGGCGCTGCAAATGGCAACAATCAATGGTGCCAAAGCCTTGGGGTTGGGTAAGATCACCGGCTCCCTGGTTGCGGGTAAGGCAGCCGACATTACCGCCGTAGATTTTTCCAGCCTCGAACTCTCACCCTGCTATGATCCTGTTTCACACCTCGTTTATGCTGCCGGACGTAACCATGTGAGCCATGTTTGGGTAAATGGTAAAATGCTGCTGAACAATGGCAAACTCACTACCCTGGATGAACATGAACTATTGCACCGGGCAGCATACTGGCGAGAACGAATTGGGGTGATGCATGAAAGGTAAAGGAATGAAAAATGGCAGCGTAAATGTTGACCCACTGGAGCTGGAGAAATTCAGTCAATTGGCACATCGCTGGTGGGACCCGAACAGCGAATTCAAGCCACTGCATGAAATCAATCCACTGCGGCTGGATTACATCGGACGGCTTGCTGGCCTGGAAGGAAAAACCATACTTGACGTTGGCTGCGGGGGCGGCATCCTGTCGGAAAGCATGGCTGTGCGTGGCGCCCAAGTCACCGGCATCGACTTGGGTGACAAACCACTGAAAATAGCAAAACTACATCTATTGGAAACTGGCAACCAAGTGGAGTACCGCAAGATCGCAGTAGAAAATCTTGCCGAAGAACAACCCGGTCATTACGACATTGTCACTTGTATGGAAATGCTGGAGCACGTGCCCGATCCGGCAAGCATCGTGCAGGCTTGCGCCAAACTGGTGAAGCCCGGCGGATGGGTTTTCTTCTCCACTCTCAATCGCAATCCGAAATCGTACCTGTTCGCCGTGATTGGTGCGGAATATATATTAAATCTGCTGCCACGCGGCACGCACGATTACGTCAAATTTATCAAACCGTCAGAACTCGCACGCATGGCCCGCAATGCCGCACTGGATATAGAAGAGATCACCGGCATGGTCTACAATCCAATAACTAAAATCTACGCATTAGCGCCTGATTCGAGCGTGAACTACATTATGGTGTGCCGCGCTTAATCCTTAATCTGGGTATTTCACACCTTTCAACCTGAATCCGGCAGTTGGACGGGGTAGAGTGTACAGTTTTTGGGGTACAGGGCAAGGCGCAGTGACGCGGAATGGTCATTCCATTCCAAGAAGTTGCAACGCAGCCATGTGCCGCAAAAACCGTGTAATCTGCCCTGTAGCGAACTCACCCAGAAGGTGAAGCGCAAACACTGCAAAAAATTACTATAAATCATGCTGTTAAACTGAAAAATGAGCGGTCAACTGCCGGATTTAGGTTCAATGATCAAAGCCGTCTTTTTCGACCTCGACGGTACTCTTGCTGACACCGCCCCCGATCTGGGTCATGCCCTCAACCGGCAGCGCAACGCACGCGGGTTATCATCCCTGCCGCTAGAACTCATCCGTATTGAAGCCTCGGCTGGCGCGCGTGGCCTATTGAACCTGGGATTCAACCTCGGACCAGATGATCCCGGCTATCAGACCATGCGTGACGAATTTCTGGATTTTTACGCCGCACGCCTGTGCCACGATACCCGTTTGTTTCCAGGCGTAATCGAACTGCTTGATCAGCTTGATGCACGCGGCCTGCCTTGGGGTATCGTCACCAATAAGCCTGCGCGTTTTACCGAACCGCTGATGCAACAGCTGGGCCTGAGCAAACGCGCCGCATGCATTATCAGCGGCGGCGACACTACCCACTCCAAACCACACCCGGAACCGCTGCTGGTGGCAAGTCGCGCATTGGCTGTCGCACCCGCCGAATGTATCTATCTGGGCGATGACATACGCGATGTGGAAGCCAGCCTGGCTGCGGGGATGGAACCAATCATCGCCAGATACGGCTATCTTGGCAACAGTCATCCACCTGAATCCTGGGGTGCCAGATATCTCATCGATCATCCGCAAGATCTGCTCGGTTATATTTAGACCGCCATTCAGATTCTGTTAGAATCTGAATGGCGGTAGTTGAACTTTTCCTGCTCACTATCGTCTTATGGTTGTTACATAGAGTGCCGGGGGCGACCTGGCTTCGACGTGGGTTGCAAAGCAGCGCAGGGCATACCGAGGACCAGTCACCTCGTAAATACATCTGGAAAAGCAATAGTCGCAAACGACGAACGTTACGCTCTAGCCGCTTAAATCCGGCTGGACTCTGCACC
>CAMDAX010000158.1 GCA_945888885.1 Nitrosovibrio sp. Nv4
GATGATGGGTATATCCACGCGTATGCCCACCGAGAACGGCTTGCGCCAGTAGTGCCTCGCGCCAGAGAGCTACCAAGCCACGAGAGTCCAAGTAACAAGGATGTAGTGTCCACAGGCGCACAGCTTAGCTCTCTAAGACGCCCAACGTAGAGGTGACCGGCGCTGCGCGGCTTTATCGCGCAGCGTCCAGAGAGCGAAGCGAACGGGGTCGACCGCCGGGTTATGCCTTTTAGTACAGCCCGAATTCATTTCTGTTGATGTCATCGATAGCGGTAGAAATGAGGTTTTCAACAACGTCGATTCCAGCAGTGCTCTTTGCGTCCTGGACAACTTCTTGAGAGGCCGTAAAAATATCCCCGACTCCGAAGCCACCCTTAGCAACGTAGATTCGGTACTCGCCAGTTTCCTCGACCTGATATACGAGGAGCTCGTAATCTACATTGCGAGCGTTGTGGCTTGTTTTCTTTACTGGAACCATATGCGTGAACATTGAAATTCTCCTTTAGGCATAACGTGGAGGTGACCGGCGCTGCGCAGCTTCATCGCGCAGCGTCCAGTGACCGAAGGGAACGGGGTCGACCGCAGGGTTAGGGGCGATGTTACGCACCACCTTCTTTTTTTCCTTCCCATTCGTCAAGGCGTTTCATGTCAGCAGCAATCGACATCAGCATTCCTTCTATGTGATGCCGAACGCTCTCCAACTCTGCGGCGGAGTGACTTCCAGTCCGGCATGTTTGGTAGTAACTATCCGTGTTGTTCTCGAATTCTTTGTACTTCACCAACATATCGATGTCTTTCTCGGTCAGCCTTTTCGCGTTCGCGGCAATAGACCGATACCTGTGATTCAACTCTCGATATTGATTCTGGGTCTCTCTGATCTTTGTAAGAAGATCGCTTCGAGTCTTCGCGAGCAGAAAGCGGTTATTGGTATAGAAGACGTAAAGAGAAAGTCCGAAGCTAGCGAGTGACACTAGCAGTGCGGCGATCGAAATCCAGGGAGAAATTGGTTGCATGTCAAATCGCCCCTAACAGTTATTCATATGACAGATTCGTCCGGACATGTTTTGATAATACGGACACAAAAACACTCCTTTAACCTGTTGATGAAACGCAGGTTATCCAATTTACCAATAACATACAAGGCCAATCATACGGACAGTAGTGGATGTTCAGTTTGAACGCCCGCTTTGGAGAAAATTCTTGAATGACTGTTATTGGCACTTTTCTGTCTGTGGCCAAGGTCGCAAACCGACACGGAACTGTCTGTCGCCATGTGTCTCTTCCTGGTACATCTGGGACTTTCAGCGCATAAGTTGTTTGGCGCAACCCGCGCCGAGGCATAATCTCTCTGAATGCGGGAAAAGGGGATGCAACCCTTATTCACACATCAAGGATGTGCAAGTGAGACAAGGTATGCAGAAAATCTAGCATGACAAATGGCTGCGTCCCATTTACGGAAAATTCCAGCTGGCTTCCGCTCAGTCTTCCTGAATCACGAGCAGCATCTGCCCGGCGGACACATGCTCACTTTCCTTACAGAATAGCTGCCACACAGTGCCGCTGACCGGCGCATCTGCCGCAATTTCCATTTTCATCGATTCAATTATCAACAACGGACTTCCCGCCGTGACGTGCTGCCCTTGCTTGACCAATAACTTCCACACCGTACCAGTCACGTGCGCACTGATGGCGCAGGCCCCTTCTGGCAAGTCCAGCTCGCTCTGCGCATCCGCTTCGCCGAGCGTAGCTTCGCTTACGTATTCTGCCTGGCCATTGTCCTTCCAGCGTTCGCGCTCGGCTTCAAACGCGGCTTGCTGCCTGACTTTAAAAGCGTTGATTGCCGCCGCATTCTGTTGCAGAAAGATGTTGTATTGTTTCAAACTGAAAGTGGTTTCTTCCACGCGCAGCTTAAAACGCCCGGTGATGAAATCCTTACGCAGTTGAAGCAGCTCACTTTCACTTACCGGATAGAAGCGGATCTGGTCGAAAAAGCGCAGTAGCCAAGGCTTGCCATCCTTGAAATCGGCAGTCTGGTGATAACGGTTCCACATCTGCACAGTGCGGCCGACAAACTGGTAACCACCGGGGCCTTCCATACCGTACACGCACAGGTAGGCCCCGCCTATGCCCACGGCGTTCTCTGGCGTCCAGGTGCGTGCCGGATTATATTTGGTGGTGACCAAGCGATGACGGGGATCCAGCGGGGTCGCTACCGGTGCGCCCAGGTACACATCGCCCAACCCCAGCACCAGATAGCTCGCCTCAAACAGGATACGCCGCACCGCCTCGATGCTATCCAGCCCGTTGATGCGGCGGATAAACTCGATATTGCTCGGGCACCATGGTGCATCGTTGCGCACCGACTGCATGTATTTCTTGATCGCCAGCTGCGTCGCCGCATCGTCCCACGACAACGGCAGATGCACGATGCGCGTTGGCACTTCCATATCTTCGATGGCGGGCAATTCCTTTTCTACAGCTACAAGAAAATCCAGCAACCTGCCACGTGCAATTACGCGCGAATCGAAATGGATTTGCAGCGAACGGATGCCCGGCGTCAGATCCACGACCCCCTTCAGGCGGCCCGCATCGACAGCTCGCTGCACCCATTCCATCAGCGCGTGTATACGAAAACGCAGATTGAGGTCAAGCACTGGCAGGCCATACTCGACCAGTAGATTCTTGTCGCCGGACTGGCGATATGCCACCTGCACCTGCCCGGAACTCGCTGGAATGCAATGCAGGATGGGGTTGCCTATCGTGTCTGCCTCGGGTAGCGCCGGTATGGTTTTCGGCAGACGAAGCTGTCGGATGGTCGTGTCCTGCAATTGCTCCAGCGCCAGAGCCTGCTCCGCTGTCATCGGACAAAAGCGCACGCTGTCACCTGGCTTGAGCTGCCCCACCTTCCATAGTTCGGCAGCAACGATAGTTACCAGGCAGACGAAACCGCCCAGACTGGGACCGTCCGGCCCCAGTATCACCGGCATGTCGCCGGTGAAATCTACTGCGCCGATGGCATATGCATTGTCGTGGATGTTGGATGGATGCAGCCCCGCCTCGCCGCCATCGCTGCGCGCCCATTCCGGTTTCGGGCCAAGCAGACGCACACCAGTGCGATTGGAGTTATGGTGCACTTTCCAGTTGGCCGCAAAAAAATCCCGAGTATCCGCTTCGGTAAAAAAATCCGGCGCCCCGTGCGGACCATACAGCACCCCAATTTCCCAGTTGTCGGTATAGCGTGGAATCAGTTCCTGCGGCAGAGTGCGGCGCGTGTGATTATGCGCTGCGGCGATGTGCAGTACGTCGCCGCAGCGCAAGGCGCGCCCGCCATGTCCGCCGAACTGACCGAGCGTGAAGGTGGCTTTGCTGCCAAGATAAGCAGGTAACTGAAAGCCGCTCTGCACCGCCAGATAGGCACGGCAGCCATGGCCCCTGATTTGTCCGAACTGTAACAACGCACCCGCCTTGACTCTATGCGATTGCCATTGCAGCAATGGCTCGCCATCCAGGCGCACCTCAATGGGTGCTCCGGTCACGGCAATTACGCTGTCGCAGTTGAAACGCAGAGTCGGGCCAATAAAGGTGATCTCGAACCCGGCTTGATCTTGCGCGTTGTTAACCAGACGATTGGCCAGACGAAATGCCAGACTGTCCATCGGCCCGGATGGCGGTACACCAATATGCCAATAACCCAATCGCCCCGGATAATCCTGCAGCGTGGTCTGCACGCCGGGGTCGAGTACCTCAATGGTATACGCAAGATAATGGAAGCCGTTCAAAAAACTCGTGGTGTGCTGGCCACTACGGAACAGTGTGCTGTGTAAAATTTGTTTGAGATAATCCAGGTTGGTCTCGATGCCGTGCAGCGCGGTCGCATCGAGTGCAGCCAGCAGGTTAACAATGGCCTGTTCACGCTCTGCCGCATGCACGATGATCTTGGCCAGCATCGGGTCATAGAACGGAGATACTTCGATACCACGCTTCACCCAGGTTTCAACGCGTGCCGCAGATGGAAATTCCACAGCCGTGAGCATCCCGCAGGAAGGCTGAAAATCCCTGGCTGGATTCTCGGCATACACGCGCACCTGGATGGAAACACCCTGTGGCGTAACATCAAATGAATCCAGCGGTGGCAGATCTCCGGCAGCCTGCCGCACCATCCATTCCACCAGGTCAATGCCAGTTACTTCTTCGGTCACGCCGTGCTCGACCTGCAGGCGCGTATTCACTTCGAGAAAATAGAATGCGCCACTGAATGTATCGAGAATGTATTCCACCGTGCCGGCCGACTGATAATTGACC
>CAMDAX010000159.1 GCA_945888885.1 Nitrosovibrio sp. Nv4
TCAACGGAATGAATACTTGAGCGGCAACTTCTTCAATGATGCGCAGGATCAGGTCACGATTATCGGAACTGGCAGTGATGTCGAGAAAAGTCAGCTCGTCAGCTCCCTGTTCGTCATAACGGCGCGAGATTTCGACGGGGTCACCGGCATCCCGAAGCTCGACGAAATTAACACCCTTGACCACACGTCCGTTGGTTACGTCGAGACATGGGATGATACGTTTGGCGAGACCCATAAGACTAAAGACCTTTCACCTTAGAAGTAAACAGTGGTACGAGGGCACAGAGGAAGGTGGAAAACGGAATTCACCCTATTTATTTTCGCTATGAGGTACCTCTAAAAACCCAGATTTCGTCACAAAATTTTGTTGCTCACAAAAAATGTTTCCTTATTCCAACTACATTTCAACAGTGACACTTCGGCGATATCCTCATTCGCGCCTGGCCGTACTATTCACTCCGAAGGAAGTCCTCTTGGGGGATGTACTGTCTGCGGCGTTCATTCGTCATCACTTTGTTTCACTTTCGAACTTGGATTGAAATTATGTGTTGATGCCCAGTTTATCTGCTAGCCCCTGCGCCATTTTGAAATCCAGCGAACCCTCGTAAATGGCACGGCCAGTAATGGCACCCATGATGCCTTCTAATTCTATTTCGCACAGTGCTTTGACATCATCCAGATTGGTGATGCCGCCACTGGCAATGACTGGGATGGTCAGTGCCCTGGCCAATTCCACTGTGGCCTTGATGTTGACGCCCCCCAGCATGCCATCGCGACCGATGTCGGTGTAGATGATTGCTTCGACACCATAACCTTCAAACTTCTTTGCCAGGTCGATTACATCGTGACCGGTAACTTTGGACCAACCATCGACCGCAACCTTGCCATCTTTTGCATCCAGTCCCACCATGATATGCCCAGGGAAAGCGTAGCAGGCATCGTGCAGGAACCCTGGTGTCTTCACCGCTGCGGTGCCGATAATGACATAAGTAATACCATTATCGAGATAGCGTTCGATGGTTTCAAGATCGCGGATACCGCCACCCAGTTGAATCGGAATCCTGTCGCCGATGTTTTCAACAATGGCGCGAATGGCCGGCTCATTCTTTGGTTTTCCGGCAAATGCGCCGTTCAGGTCTACCAGGTGCAGGCGCCGTGCACCTTGCTCCAGCCAATGCTTAGCCATGGCACCGGGATTTTCTGAAAACACGGTGGCATTTTCCATTACACCTTGTTTAAGACGTACACACTGCCCGTCTTTTAAGTCTATCGCAGGAATAATCAGCATTTTGAATCGGAGTAAGAGTTAGAGTTGAGATTTTAGATTCGAAGCAAATTCACGCGCGAATCTAACTAGTCTTATTGCCAGAATTCGGTTCCCAGTGTACAAAATTAGCCAGTAGTGTCAGTCCTGCCGCATGACTTTTTTCCGGGTGGAACTGAACAGCGAAAATATTATCCTTTGCCACTGCACAAGTAAACTGAAAAGGATAAAAACTGTAGGCTGCTACCGGCTCCGGGTTAGTGGCCTCGACATAGTAACTGTGTACGAAATAAAAGCGCGCATCAGTAGTGATACCTTTCCACAACGGGTGATCAATGGCCTGATGTACCTGGTTCCAGCCCATGTGTGGCACTTTGAGTTTTTGCCCGTTGGCATCAATCATTGCCTTGGATGGAAAACGCCGCACTTTGCCAGGCAGAATTCCGAGGCCTCTCACATCCCCTTCTTCGCTAGTGTCAAACAGCATCTGCAGACCGAGGCAAATGCCGAGAAACGGTTTGCTGGCCGCAGCATCCAGCACCGCGTCGCGCAAGCCGCGTGCATCCATTTCATGCATGCAGTTAGGCATCGCACCCTGGCCGGGAAACACTACACGCGCGGCTTGTCGTACCACGACCGGGTCGCTGGTGACGATCACCGAAGCGGTAGGAGCAACGTGCTCCAGAGCTTTTGACACAGAGCGTAAGTTGCCCATGCCGTAGTCAACAATTGCAATATCAGTCATGTTGCGAAGGAAGGTGGGGGTGTTTACAAAGAGCCTTTAGTGGATGGGATCATCCCGGCTGCGCGTGGATCGAGTTCTACCGCCATACGCAGTGCGCGGCCAAATGCCTTAAATACGGTTTCCGCTTGATGATGGGCATTGTTCCCGGACAGGTTATCAATGTGCAACGTTACCATGGCATGGTTGACAAAACCTTGAAAAAATTCATTCGTCAGATCTACGTCAAACTCGCCGATGCGGGCACGCACAAACTTAACATTAAATTCCATTCCGGGACGTCCCGACAGATCCACCACCACCCGTGACAATGCCTCGTCCAGCGGCACATAGGCGTGACCGTAGCGGCGCAAACCTTTCTTGTCGCCAATGGCCTGTGCAAATGCTTGACCCAGAGTGATGCCGATATCCTCCACCGTATGATGGGCGTCAATGTGCAAATCTCCCTTGGCGGAAATCTCCAAATCCATCATGCCGTGGCGTGCCACCTGATCCAGCATGTGGTCAAGAAACGGCACACCGGTATTCAGCACAGCTTTGCCGGTTCCATCCAGATTGAGACTGACGCTGATCTGGGTTTCCAATGTGTTGCGGGTGATTTGTGCCTGGCGCATGATTTAGGGAGTTTAATTGATCGAAGCAATAAAATCAGTAAATTGGTTTCTTGAGCGTAGCCTGCAATGCCGTCAGGAATTGTACGTTTTCATCGGGGGTTCCCACCGTAACACGCAGGCAGTTCTTCAGCAGCGGATGTGATCCATCGAGATTCTTGATCAAAACGCCGCGTTGTTTGAGTCCTTGAAACACCTGGCTGGTTGCATCCACACGCAATAAAATAAAATTTGCATCGGTCGGAAAAATCTCAACCCCATCCAGCACCCGCAAACACTTGCTTAGTATTGTCCGTTCAGCCTTGATCGCTGCGGCTTGTTGCAGCAGGACATCGGGATACTGCAATACTTTTTCTGCAATCAACTGGGTGACAACCCCGACATTATACGGCAAACGCAGTTTTTCCAGTTGTATCAACCATTCCGACCTGCCAATCAGCAACCCCAGCCTTAAACCCGCTAACCCCAGTTTGGAGAGAGTGCGCATCAACAACAGGTTGGGGTATTGTGTCAGCCTGTTCATGAAACTGGCATCGGCAAAAGCATGATAGGCCTCGTCTATTATTACTATGCCAGGAGCAGCTTCAATAATACGCGAGACAGCCGCGGCGTCAAACAGATTGCCGGTAGGGTTATTGGGGTAGGCGATGAAGATCACTGCTGGCTGGTGCCGGGTGATGGCGGCGAGCATCGCATCCAGATCGAGCGAAAAATCAGCTTTCAGCGGCACGCCTGCATAACCCATCCCGGCGAAAGTGGCGATCATGCGGAACATCACGAATGCGGGTTCAACGCTCAGCAACACTGCCCCCGGTTTGGCTGCGGCCAGCGCGATGATCTGGATGATCTCATCCGAACCATTGCCTAGCATGATGTCCATTCCGACAGGAATTGTCAGCGCTTCTCGCAACCGGGCTTTAAGCGGGGCAGCACTCGCATCAGGGTAACGATTAACCGGCGCATCCGCCGCTAGTCGCGCGATTTCATCGCGTAGTTTCTGCGGTAGCGAATAAGGGTTCTCCATTGCATCCAGCTTTACCATGCCACTTGCAGGCGGCACATGGTAGGCGGAAAGCGCGAGAATTTCCGGGCGGATAATCTGATCGGGAGAGGGGGGCATAAAGTCTAGTTTAAACTAAAGGAAGCGCAGATTAAATCCGTTCGCATTGAACTTGTCGAAATATTATTCATATAAATCAGCATGTTGTCAAAGTATTCGTGATTAGGCCATAGGGATAAAGCTCCAAGTCGTCGACTCCAAAGTCGGCATGAATTGATTCGGTGAAAGTTTTACGTGAGCAGATTATGTCAGTCATGCGAATGTCTTAATCGCTTTTCTTGTAACGGTATTCCGCCGCCAGCGCGTGTGCCTGTAAACCCTCTCCTCGAGCCAGAATGGAAGCGATTGCGCCAAGTTTTTCTGCTCCCTGTGCCGACACCTGGATGAGGCTGCTACGCTTCTGGAAATCGTACACGCCCAATGGCGACGAAAAGCGTGCTGTGCGCGAAGTGGGCAACACGTGATTGGGTCCCGCACAATAATCGCCGATAGCTTCGGAAGTGTAGCGTCCGAGGAAAATGGCACCGGCATGGCGGATTTTTTCTGCCCATTTTTCCGGTTGCTCAACGGATAGCTCCAGGTGTTCCGGCGCGATGCGGTTGGCGATGGCGC
>CAMDAX010000160.1 GCA_945888885.1 Nitrosovibrio sp. Nv4
GCACCCTGCAAACCGCCCAGCAGAAAAATTCCTGCCAGCTTTAAACCCAATGGCCGGTCGATTCCCTTACGCGCAACAAAATACACAAAGGGAATGAAGAATGCCAATCCGATAACACGACCCAGCAAGCGATGAAAATATTCCCACCAGAAAATACCTTTAAACTCCTCCAGGCTCATGCCTTGATTGACCTTTTTATACTGAGGTGTCTGATGGTATTTTTCAAAAACAACCTCCCAATCAGTTTGGCTGATCGGGGGGAATGTGCCGATGATAGGCTGCCATTCCACAATGGAAAGCCCGGAATTGGTAAGACGGGTGACGCCGCCAACCACCACCATGGCGAACACTAGAGCACAGCAGGCTAGCAACCAGACGGCGATAGGTTTTTGCATGACGGAATAGACGAGTATCTTGAAAAATTAAATTGTAGCGGGAGGTAAACAGGGTGAACCGGGATTCCACAGATTCTAAATCATTGCCTTATGGCGATTATAAAGAAATATTTTGTGGGCAACGAAGTATTGTAATAAAATCCGGATTATTAGAGGCGCCCTGGAGGTGGTCTTCAGCAAACTGAACCGGGTTTCATGGGTTATTTCGCGCGCATCAGACGTTGCTTGTCACGCACCCATTCTTTCTGTTTCTCAGATTCGCGTTTGTCATGCTGTTTTTTGCCTTTGACCAGACCAATTTCAAGTTTAATCTTGCCAGCCTTATAGTGCATATCCAGCGGTACCAAAGTATAGCCGGCACGCTCCACCCTGCCAATAAGCCGTTCGATTTCCTCAGCGTGCAACAACAGCTTGCGCGTGCGCACCGGATCTGGATCGATGTGAGTAGATGCAGTCGGCAGCGCACTGATATGGCAGCCGATGAGAAACAGTTCGCCGTTACGGACAATGACGTAAGCTTCTTTAATCTGCACCCGTCCGGCACGAATTGACTTGACTTCCCAGCCTTCGAGAACCACGCCGACTTCGTATTTTTCCTCGACAAAATAATCGTGAAAAGCTTTTTTATTCTGGACGATACTCATGTAGGAGTCGAAAGCTGGTGAGTTTCACGCGAGTTTCGTGTATTTTAACAGCTTTCAACGCCACCTTCATCGGATCAAGGCAGTTTATATCATGGCTGAAATTGAGAAATCGGTTCTGGTAGGCTACTCAGCGAGCCGGATGTTCGCACTGGTAGACGCAGTCGAGGACTATCCAAAGTTCTTGCCCTGGTGCGGCGGTTCGTCCGTAACGCATCAGGATGAGCGCGTTACCCATGCGACCGTCATGATTAATTATCTTCACGTCAAGCACAGCTTCACTACCGAAAACACCCGGCAACCGCCAGAATTAATTGAAATGGCGCTGTTGAACGGTCCATTTGAGCACCTGGATGGCCATTGGCACTTTGTGCCCCTGTCAGAGGATGCCTGCAAGGTGGAGTTCCGTTTGCATTACACGTTCTCGCACAAATTGCTGGAGGTGCTGATAGGGCCGGTATTCTTCATTATCGCCAACAGCTTCGTGGAAGCTTTCATTCAGCGCGCAGATGAGGTTTACGGGAATTCGTGAACGAACACATTGGGATTGAAGTAGCCTATGCGTTGCCACATGACCAGATTGTGCGGCAGTTGAATGTGCCTGCCGGAACGACAGCGAAGCAGGCGGTGGAGCTTTCCGGGATCAGTAGAATGCTTTCCGAAATCGATCTATCGCAAAACAAGCTTGGCATATTTGGCAAACTGATCAAGCCTGATACGATTCTGAATGATCGCGACCGGGTAGAAATCTACCGGCCACTGGCTGTTGATCCGAAGGAGGCACGCAGAAGACGTGCGGAAGAAGCCAAGGCAATAAGGAACAACGCACCAAAAACTCTCCAGGGATGACTTCATCTACGGATAACTTCATCTACAGTAGGTATTAATATCCTGCTGCGCTTCATCGATGCCCTTCTGGCGAGCGGCATCATCAGCAAAAACAACACCTCCGGCACCGTCAGGCAGACTCACACGCGGAGAGTCCCGGAATACTTTTAATTTGGAATTGGCCTGGATACATCTCGCCTTATTCCGTTCGATTTCCGCCTGCCGCTCGATCCCAGCCTTTTCCTCGGCGGCGCGGCGCTTCTTGAATCCCAATTCCTGCTCGGCCAGGCTGGCAGATGCATTTGTCCTGCCACCGACTGGTTGCGCAAGCCCTGATTTAATATTCAGTCTTTCCTCGGCTCTAGCAGTCCCCGGTGGTGGTGGCTGGTCGCTATATTGAGTAATGCCATTTTTATCCACCCATTTATAGAATTGCCCATGAGCAACGACACTGAAAGAAAACATTAGAACTAACAACATGAGGTGCCGCATGGTTTTTCCCTTTTTTACACAGAACACTATCTGGGGCGTCTCTAAAAATCCAATGTGCTAAATAAGACAAGGCCAGAATAGAAAATAGTGACTTTTCCCCATTTGGTCAATGAATTTCCAAGTGCCGACAGCGATTACGACCAGTTCCAATAAGAGGAATAAGGATATCAACAAAGTATCACTGATGAAATAAAATTGGAATAACAGGTTCGTTTACCTGCCATCCCTCAGATTAGCTATAATGTTGCTTTGCAAAGGATCATTATTATGCGACTGGTTCAGAAGGCACTAACCTTTGACGATGTTTTGTTGGTTCCCGCCCACTCCGTGGTTTTGCCGCGCGACGTAAAACTTGTCACCAAACTCACTCGCAGCATTTCTCTCAATATTCCATTGGTATCAGCTGCCATGGATACGGTCACCGAGGCACGGCTTGCCATTGCCCTCGCCCAGGAGGGTGGCATCGGCATCATCCACAAGAATATGCCAACAGAATCTCAGGCAGCTCACGTCGCCAAGGTCAAACGCTTTGAAAGCGGCGTAGTGAAAGACCCCATCACCATTCCTCCAAGCATGACGGTGCGTGAAGTGCTCAATCTCATTCACCAGTACAAGATATCCGGCCTGCCGGTAGTGGAAGGTTCCCGCGTTGTCGGCATTGTCACCAACCGCGACCTGCGCTTTGAGACCAACCTGGACCAACCCATCAAAAATATTATGACGCCGAAAGAGCGGCTGGTAACAGTGAAGGAAGGTACCAGCCGTGAAGAAGCTATGGCACTGTTGCACCGGCACCGATTGGAAAGAGTGCTGGTAGTGAATGCCGATTTCGAGTTGTGCGGACTGATCACCGTCAAGGATATCATCAAGACATCCGAACACCCCAACGCCTGCAAGGATGACCTCGGGCGTCTGCGTGTGGGTGCGGCTATCGGCGTGGGTGATGGCAGCGACGAACGCGCAGAAGCATTAGCCGAGGCAGGTGTAGACGTGATTATTGTGGATACCGCGCACGGTCATTCACAGAGCGTGCTGGAGCGGGTGCAATGGGTCAAGAAACACTTCCCGCATATTCAAGTCATTGGCGGCAATATTGCCACTGCTGCCGCTGCCAAGGCACTGGTGGATCATGGTGCTGACGGCGTAAAAGTCGGGATCGGCCCCGGATCTATTTGCACCACGCGCATCGTTGCTGGCGTGGGAGTGCCGCAAATTACCGCAATCCAGAATGTAGCCACCGCACTGAGCGGAACGGGCGTACCGATGATCGCGGATGGTGGCATCCGTTACTCCGGTGATATCGCCAAGGCGATTGCTGCCGGCGCCAATTCGGTAATGCTGGGCGGATTATTTGCGGGTACCGAAGAATCGCCTGGAGATATCGAACTATTTCAGGGGCGATCCTACAAAACCTACCGTGGCATGGGCTCACTTTCCGCCATGCAGCAAGGCTCCAGTGACCGTTATTTTCAGCAGGCTGAGCGGGATGCTGAAAAGCTGGTACCGGAAGGCGTGGAAGGTCGTGTCCCTTTCAAAGGTAGCGTAACCGCAGTAATCCACCAGCTCATCGGCGGTGTACGCTCAGGCATGGGCTATCTCGGCTGTGGCACAATTGATGAAATGCACACTAAAGCTGATTTCGTTGAAATCACCTCCGCTGGCATCCGGGAATCCCACGTGCATAACGTGCAGATCACCAAGGAAGCGCCAAATTATCACGTGGAATAGGGGCCAGCCCCTAGCATGCATCAAAAAATCCTCATCCTCGATTTCGGCTCTCAATATTCCCAGTTGATCGCCCGCCGCGTGCGGGAGGCCAACGTCTATTGCGAGCTTCATCCCTACGATGTAACAGATCAATTCATCCGCGAATTCTCACCCAGAGGCATCATCCTCTCCGGTGGCCC
>CAMDAX010000161.1 GCA_945888885.1 Nitrosovibrio sp. Nv4
GGAATCGCGCGTTGTTCGCCTACCGCCAACGCGACCAGAACGCCGGCATATGCGTAACCAGGTAATGTCTGAATAAATCGTTCACGAATCTCTTGACGCAAGCGCTCAATCCGGTAAGCGGGCCGGTCAACCATTTCATCCAGGCGCAAATTATCGTTGGATTTTCTTACGTAGCCGGTAGCGCGGATGTTACGCTCCAGCGCCGACTTCTCGGCATCGAAACCGTGAGGGTTGCTGCTGCCATGCGGTCGCTTGAGCCGTGTTGTGACCTGCCAGCGCTCACCCGCATTGATCTGGGGTAGCATGGCAATGCTGGCATACTCTTCACGCTCCTTATACCAGGCAAGCGAAATACGCGCAGGAACAATGGCGCCTTCAGTTAGCACGTGCTCCACATCGAAAGCGAAACGCATACGGAGTTCGTTGGCTTGCGGTAGCTCCGCCACTACCCCGATGAGCTGAATGTCGCGCCCCTCCCATTCATAAGGAAGCGCATCAGCCAACCGCCACTGAGCAAAAGCTGCTGCCCAGAAGAATCCTGCACCAAAAAAGGTCACGACAAAAAGAACCTTTCCCGCGACTGTTAAAATGGGAATTTGATAGCGCCAGAGTGCGCATGCAAATAGTGCCCCGGGCAATAGTGCCCATGCCCACGAGATTTCAGGCAAAGCAGCCTGCTGTTGTAGCAGGGCTACTCCCAGAGCAAATGCAAGAATATTTGCTTGCATCATGCAGCTCCTACTATTTGTATGAATGGTTCACCCGGGAATTCTGTAGGCGAGTCCACAAGCAACTCGATACCGTCTACCCCTGATTGATTCTAGGTCAAATAGATGCGTAGGGTAGTATAGTGACCGGATTATTATCCTGATATGTCCTGTCAGTAGTCTCAGAATTTAGCTGGAACTTAGCTCGTGCTCCGAAAATATCTCAGAAAATACCTGCCTTCCCACGAGAGCATCCGACAGAACCGGTTTATTCGGCTGTTTGGGGAATTGTTGCATCACCACAACTTGTGGTATCTGCATCGCCGCTCGGTGGCAGGCGGAGTGGCGATTGGTTTTTTCGCTGGCATGATTCCCGGCAGCAACCCGGTACAATTCTTTTTCGCCGGGCTGTTGGCCAGCATCTTCAAGGTGAATCTTCCGGTGGCGGTATTTACCACGCTTTATTCCAACCCTTTCACCATTGTGCCGATTTATATTGCTGCTTATGCCATCGGTGAGTTTGTTTTAGGTAACGGCACAGGTGCTGTGCCGATGACGGATTTACATCTGCTGGACAAAAATATTGGTGAGTGGATCCCTGCATTGGTAGATTGGGCGATTTCCTTGGGTAAGCCGCTGCTGGCAGGGATGTTTCTGCTGGCGCTGCTGCTTTCGCTGACCAGCTATCTGGCTGTGTGCGGGGCGTGGCGGCTATACGTTATTTATGAATGGCGCAAACGAGCAAAACGGCGTCAGCATTGATTGATTGATCGATTGAGTGGATGGATATATGATTCCAGCATACTGGAAGCAGGCCACCGAGGAACTGGCTGGGTGCGATGAAGTGATGCAGAAGCTCATCCAGCGTTTCGAAGGAGTTACGCTACGCTCACATGGTGATGCTTTCACTACCTTGGCGCGCTCCATCGTTGGTCAGCAGATTTCTGTCAAGGCGGCTGAAAGCATCTGGCAAAAACTGGCTGCGGCGATTCCTGTACTGACACCCGATACGGTTCTCGGTACGGACAGCAGTGTATTACGAGCTTGCGGCCTGTCCTTGCGGAAAGTGGCATATCTGCACGACCTGTCGCGGCACTTTATCGGCGGGACATGGAACCAAACGACGTGGGAGGAAGTTGATGACGAAGCCCTCATCATCGAACTGACGCAGGTAAAGGGCATTGGGCGCTGGACCGCAGAAATGTTCCTGATCTTTCACCTGCTGCGCCCGAATGTGCTGCCGCTGGATGATCTCGGTTTGCAGCGCGCGATAAGCATGCACTACAACGCCAGTCAACCGGTAAGCCGGCTCAAGATGTGTGCAATTGCAAAGCCGTGGCAACCGTGGCGTTCTGTAGCGACATGGTATTTGTGGCGCAGCCTCGATCCTCTGCCAGTGGAATATTGAGGCCATCTCTAAAAATTCAGATTGCATCACAATACTTCGTTGCTCAAAAAATGTTTCCTTACCTACCAGCCATATGCAGCGTATATATTTTTTTCCGCCCATCTTGCTTGGAACTTTGAATTTTTAGAGACGCCCTTGAGGCTCCTAAGGGTGAAATTCTCAATTCGCGCGCGGTCGGCCGGTACGCTCATTCGGTTAATACCCCATCTACCAGTTGCAATGTCCGGCCAGCCCGGGCAGCCAGCTGCGAGTCATGAGTGACGATGATGAAACTTGCACCTACGTTGCGGTTAAGTTCCAGCATCAATTCGAATACTCCGCCGGCGGTATGCCGGTCGAGATTGCCAGTAGGTTCGTCCGCAAGGACACAGGCAGGCTGAGTCACCAGCGCGCGCGCCACTGCCGCACGTTGACGCTCGCCACCGGAGAGTTCCCCGGGTGTGTGGGAGAGGCGATGCCCCAAGCCGACTTGTTTCAATATTTTCGCCGCATGGTCATAGGCTTCGCTGTTACGCATGCGTCGGATCAGCAACGGCATGGCGACATTCTCCAGCGCACTGAATTCCGGTAACAGATGATGAAACTGATAAATAAAACCCAGCGAGCGGTTACGTAGCTGGCATCTTTCTTCTTCGTTGATGTTGGCGATATCCTGCCCCATGATACGGATGTCGCCACTGCTGGGTGCATCCAGTCCCCCCAGCAGGTGCAGTAGCGTACTTTTGCCCGAGCCTGATGCCCCGACGATGGCGAGCGTTTCACCTGCCGCCACATCCAGATCGATACCCATCAGCACCGGCACCTCAAGCTCGCCCTGATAGTAACTCTTGCGCAGATTGCGGCAGGAAATGGTCAGTTTACTCATACCGCAACGCCTCTGCCGGATTGACCTTGGACGCCCGGTAGCTTGGATAAATCGTTGCCAGCAGAGTCAACACAAACGACACCACCGCTACTGTTACCACGTCGGCCATCTGCGGATCCGAGGGAATCTCGCCGATGTAATAAACTTCGCGTGACAGAAATTGCACGCTGAATACGCGCTCGATCAGCGCGATCACATCGCTCACGTTGTATGCCAGCAGCACGCCGCCGACTACCCCCAGTGCCGTACCGATGACACCGATCAACGTGCCCTGTACGATGAAGATTTTCATAATGCTGCGCGGACTTGCTCCCAGCGTGCGCAGAATGGCGATGTCCGGTTGTTTGTCAGTTACCGCCATCACCAGAGTAGATACGATATTGAACGCCGCAACCGCGATGATCAGGGCGAGAATAAGCGATAGCATGCGCTTTTCGATCTGGATCGCACGAAAGTAATTAGCATGCTGGCGGGTCCAGTCGCTGATGTAAGTATCCTGGGAAATTATCGGTACCAGTTCCCTCACTACTTGCGGCGCTTGGAACAGGTCGTGCAGTTTCAACCTTACACCGGAGATCTGGTCATCTTCCATCCGGTAGAGTTTTTGCGCATCTACTAGATGGATCAGCACCAGTCCCGAGTCATATTCGAAATGACCTGCTTCGAAGATGCCGGTGACAGTGAATTGTTTGAGACGTGGCAGTATGCCCGCCGGCGTCACTTGCCCCTGCGGTGAGATCAGCACGATTTTGTCGCCCTTGGATACGCCCAGCGCCCGTGCCAGTTCCATGCCTACGACGATGCCAAACTCTCCTGGCACAAGCTCATCAAGTTCGCCGTTTACCATCATCCGGGCAAAGTCGGCCACCTTCTCCTCCAGATCCGGCAAGATGCCACGCACTACTACGCCACGCACAACCTGACCATACGACACCATACCTTGAGCGCCGACATAGGGTGCGGCAGCCTCCACTTGCGGATGCTTGGTTGCCTCTTCTGCGACCTGACGCCAGTTGGTTAGTGTGCCATCCACGCCGCTTACCTGAATGTGCGATGCCACGCCAAGAATACGAGTGCGCACTTCTTTCTGGAAGCCATTCATTACCGACATTACAGTGATGAGGGCAGTCATGCCAAGCGTGATGCCCAGCAGGGA
>CAMDAX010000162.1 GCA_945888885.1 Nitrosovibrio sp. Nv4
CAAGCCTGCAGCCAATCATCCCTGGAGAAACATGCCTGTCGGCAAGTCCGCCAACGACGGGCAGCGAGCAGCACCGTAGCAAAGAAAATCAGGAAAAGCGGACATTTCTATTTTGCAGAAAAGCGGACATTTCTATTTAGCGTTGACAACATTTCTATTTAGCGTTGACAGGCGATTGCAGGAGGTTTAAGCGAGGCCTGCTTTTGTAGACTGGAAAGTTGGTGTTATTTTATCAGCTCGTCAGGAGTGTCCATGAAATGTACCCCTTAAAAATTATTCTTCCAGCTACGGATTGCAGCAAACACGCTGACTGGATCGGACAATGATTCGCCAAGGTAATCGCTGGCACTCTGGATGACTTCCAATTGTTTGCATCGCAAGAACGGATTGGTAGCTTTTTCCCTCATCATCGTTGACGGCAGGGTGGGAATGTCCTGCTCACGTAATCCTCTTGTCATGACTTCGAGTTCGAACAGCGCTGGGTTGCCCGGCTCGACTGCCTTGGCAAAATGTATGTTGGCCAGTGTATATTCGTGACCGCAATAGACCTGAGTTTCATCGGGCAACGCAGCCAGTTTCTGCAGCGAAGCATACATCTGTTGCGGCGTGCCTTCAAATAATCGCCCGCAGCCACAGGCAAACAGGGTGTCGCCACAAAACAGCAGGTTTGCGCCATAATACGCAATGTGTCCTGCAGTATGGCCGGGGATGTCGAGTATGTCGAAGCTGAGCGGGAATTCTGCCAACTGCACATGATCCCCTTTCTTGAGACGATGCGTGAGCGTAGGGATTGATTCATGCGCGGGGCCGTAAACCGGTACTGGAAACTCCTGCAGCAATCTTGTGTTACCGCCGACGTGATCGTTATGGTGGTGGGTATTGAGTATGGCGACGAGTTGCAGATTTTCGCGTCGTAAAAAATCCAGCACCGGCGCAGCATCGCCCGGATCTACTACAGCGGCGTGGCAGTGGTTGTGGATGACCCAGATATAATTGTCAGTAAATGCGCGAACCGGAACGATATGTAGCATGGTGTGATGGGGTTGAGTTAAATTTCGGCTTGACTGCGTGGGGTTTGTTTAGAGGTTCCATAGGGAATACTCGGGTTAATTCGTAATTAAATTACCATCTGTCTCCAGACAATATTTGGACATTATATATGCCGATGCAAACTACGCAGCAATGGTTTGAAACTTGTCTTGGTCAATATCTGCTGGAGCGGGAACAAAGCTATTTTGATCAGGCGGTAGCGGATGTATTCGGCTACAACGCTATACAGGTCGGCTTTCCGCAGCATGATTTTCTACGCAGCAATCGCATGCCGCTGCGGTTCAGTGTGGGGATTGAGAAAAATGTTGTGTTACGGGCCGCCCCTGATTTTCTGCCGATTGAAAGTAACAGTATAGATTTAGTGCTGCTGCCACATGTGCTTGAGTTCAGTTCCAATCCGCACCAGATTCTGCGTGAAGTGCAGCGGGTACTGATGCCGGAGGGGCATGTTATTGTCTGCGGCTTCAATCCTCGCAGCCTTTGGGGGGTGCGTCGATGGTTTGGATCAGCCAGGTATGATTTCCCCTGGCGCGGCAATTTCATCGCGCTGCCGCGACTCAAGGACTGGCTGACATTATTGGATTTTGAGATGACCGCAGGCCGGTTATGCTGCTACGCGCCGCCGTTCAGTCAGGAGAAATGGCTGCGGCAATTTAATTTTATGGAAGCTGCAGGCGATCGCTGGTGGCCCATTTCTGGCGGCGTATATTTCCTGCAGGCGGTCAAGCGTGTGCATGGCATGCGCGTCATCAAGCCTGAATGGAAAGATGTGCTCGCTGCCAGGAGAGGAGTGGTGCCAGTTGCACGCAGATTCAACGGCAACACCGCTGGAGAGGAGCCACGGATAGCCGCCCGCACCAAAACCAAGGTGCGAGGCAAGGAGTGAAAACAAAGCACACTGGTGTGGTGGAGATATTTACTGACGGCGCTTGCAAGGGCAACCCCGGCATTGGCGGCTGGGGTGCCCTGCTGCAATACGACGGACGTACGCGCGAATTGTCCGGCGGCGAGAGGTTGACCACCAATAACCGCATGGAACTACTTGCGGTGATACGCGCGTTGGAAGCGCTGACGCGGCCCTGTGAAATACATTTGCATACCGATTCCCAGTATGTGCAGAAAGGCATCAGTGAATGGATACATTCCTGGAAGAAACGTAATTGGCATACTGCCGCCAGGAAGCCAGTGAAAAATGACGACCTGTGGAAACAACTCGATCAGTTAGCGCAGCGGCATCAGGTCAAATGGTTCTGGGTACGGGGGCATTCCGGCCACGACGGCAATGAACAAGCGGACATGCTGGCAAATCGTGGGGTGGAGTCGGTTATCCGGGGAGAGTGACGAGCGTCGTAGAGGATGCGAAGATAAGAGCAGCTCTAAAAATTAAAAGTTCCAGATAAAACAAGGCAGGAACGAAAATTGTAGACGCGGCATAGGGGTGATATGCAAGGAAACATTTTTTGTGAGTAGCAAAATCGTGTAACCAGATCCGAATTATCATTCCAATTCTAGTTTGAAAGTGAAACGAGGCGATGACGAACGAACGCCGCAGACAGTACGCATAGTACGGCAAGGCGTGAGTAAGGAAATCAACGAAGTGTCACTAATGAAATGGAATTGGAATCAGAGATGGTCTGTGGTTTTTATTGATTTTCCCCTGCAACCTCCAAGTCTTCTGCAGTTAAATATTTTTTCTTACATGGACGACTTATGCACCAAATTTTTCTTGATACTGAAACTACCGGCCTGGAATTCAGGTTAGGAAACCGTATCGTCGAAATTGCCGCAGTCGAAATGCTCAACCGGAGACCAACCGGACGCCGCTTGCACCACTACTTGAATCCCGAACGTGAGAGCGAGGCCGGCGCATTACAGGTACACGGCCTAACCAGCGAATTTCTTCAGGACAAACAAAAATTTCGTGACATTGCTCAGGAGTTACTGGAATTCATCGACGGGGCAGAACTCATCATGCACAACGCGCCTTTTGACGTGGGCTTCCTTGACCATGAACTGGGATTGGCTGAGTTGCAACCGTTACGTAGCTACTGCCATACAATCACCGATACGCTAAGAATGGCCAAGGATCTGCATCCCGGCAAGAAGAACAATCTCGACGCGCTGTGCGAACGTTATCAGGTGGATAACGCCCGGCGCACCTTGCACGGCGCACTACTGGATGCAGAATTGCTGGCGGAAATTTATCTTGCCATGACCCGTGGGCAGGAAAGCCTGCAGATGGAAGAAGAAATCCCGCCGCCAGTGCTTGGCGCCGCGATAAACCCAGCCAACTTGCAAATGCTGGTACCGCCTGCCAGCGCCGAAGAATTGGAAGCCCATGCGCAGCAACTGGAAAGGATCGAGCGTGAGAGCAAGGGCGCGTGCGTGTGGCTACGCCTTGAATCTGCTATGACATCAGAATAAGAACTGGCTACCGAGGGATATGAAATTTAGCGGCGATACCGAAACCAAATGGCAAGTGGGAAAAGGCTGGTCAACACTTGATCCGGGACTGTTATGAGGGAAGCGGCGTCGCGATACCCATACCGGGCAACCTGTTTGATAGTGGTCATGCATCGGACACAGGCAGCAAATGAGAAAACAGGAGCTACCGTTCGCCATGAATAAAAATCAACTTAGCGAAGATGACATCAGCGTCAAGTTCATCACGCCAGCCCTGCAACAGGCAGGGTGGGATGAGGAGACCCAGATTCGTCGGCAGGTGCCGTTCACCAAAGGAAGGATCATCGTGCGCGGCAAGTTGGTTAGCCGGGGCAAGGCGAAGAGGGCAGATTTTGTTCTGTATTTCTATCACATCCCCATCGCGTTGATAGAGGCCAAGAAAAGAAAATTTGCTGACGGTCATGGTATGCAGCAGGGACTCGACTACGCTATTACACTTCAAATTCCCTTTGTGTTTACCAGCAACGGCAAGGGCTTTGTCTTCCATGACCGTACCGGCCAGAGTGCGGCAATCGAAACCACCCTTACGCTGGATGCATTTCCCAGCCCTGCCGAACT
>CAMDAX010000163.1 GCA_945888885.1 Nitrosovibrio sp. Nv4
CTGGTCGGCGCTTACGAATCGGTCAAGAATCTGGCACAAAACAATTTCAAGGATGCCGGTCTTTTCCTGGAAAAATTTGTCGACCGGGCACGCCATATTGAAGTACAGATTTTTGGTGACGGCAAAGGCCAAGTCGTGGCATTGGGCGAGCGAGATTGTTCCATGCAACGGCGCAACCAGAAAGTCATCGAAGAAACACCCGCCCCCAACCTCCCGCCGCATTTGCGCCAGGCATTGCTGGACACTGCGGTAAGCCTTGGCAAAGCCATTCATTATCAATCCGCCGGCACTGTTGAATATATTTTCGATGCCGCCAGCGGTCAATTTTATTTTCTTGAGGTCAATACGCGCCTGCAGGTTGAACATGGCGTGACTGAGGAAGTCACCGGTATCGACCTGGTGGAATGGATGGTACGGCAAGCTGCAGACGAGCTCCCTTCGCTCGACTCTTTCACCATCAGACCCAATGGCGCGTCCATTCAGGTACGGGTTTATGCTGAAAATCCTGCCAAGGATTTCCAGCCTTCCAGCGGCATACTGACTGCAGCGGAATTTTCTACTGCAGCACGCGTTGAAACCTGGGTAGAACGCGGCATTGAGGTATCCGCATTTTATGATCCGATGCTGGCAAAAATCATTGTACATGCACCTGATCGTGATACAGCAATCGCCAAGCTGCTGAGCGTACTGGATGAAACGTCATTACAGGGAATTGAAACCAATCTGGCGTATCTCAAACAAATTCTGCACAGCGCCGTGTTTCGCAGCGGACAACCGTATACGCAATTCCTCAATGGCTTCAATTATCAGCCGCACAGTATCGATGTGCTGAATGCGGGCGTACAAACCACGATACAGGATTATCCGGGACGAATCGGTTACTGGAACGTCGGCGTTCCGCCTTCCGGACCGATGGATAGCTTAGCTTTTCGCCTTGCCAACCGGCTGGTGAACAATCCTGAAGATAGCGCCGGATTGGAAATTACCCTGGCAGGCCCGACGCTGCGCTTTAATTGTGACAGCATCATCGCAATCTGCGGCGCATCCATCGATGTGTTACTGGACAGTGAACCATTGTCCCAATGGCAATCTCACTTCGTCAAAGCCGGAACGCTGTTGCAAATTGGCAAAGTCAAGCAATCGGGCAGCCGGGTTTACTTGGCCGTGCAAGGCGGTTTTCAGGTGCCTGATTACCTGGGCAGCAAATCTACTTTTACGCTCGGTCAGTTCGGCGGACACGCCGGGCGCGTGCTGCGCGTTGGTGATGTATTACATATTCAGCCCTTACAACCCTCTCAGCCTCATCTTTCACAACATTTATCGCAGGAATTGATCCCGCGTTATACGGATCATTGGGAAATCGCCGTGTTGGTTGGACCGCATGGTGCGCCTGATTTCTTTACAGAAGCGGATATCGAACATTTCTTTGCCGCTGAATGGAAAGTACATCATAACTCCAGCCGCACGGGTATCCGTTTAATTGGCCCTAAACCGCAATGGGCGCGAACCGATGGCGGCGAAGCCGGATTGCATCCCTCGAATATTCACGATAACGCCTATGCGGTTGGCGCTGTCGATTTTACCGGCGATATGCCGATTATCCTGGGACCTGATGGTCCTAGTCTGGGTGGTTTCGTCTGTCCGGTCACCATAGTTCATGCGGAATTGTGGAAAACCGGACAACTCAAACCGGGTGACAGTGTTCGCTTTCTGCCCATCGCTCTGGCGCATGCACTTGCACTGGAAAAACAGCAGAATCTGCTTATTCAGCAGCTTCGTGTTGATCAAATTCCTATTACCAGCGCTCATTCCGGAAATCCAGGCAGCCCGGTTCTGCATTGCATTCGCGAGCACACGGAGCACGTGCAAGTGACTTACCGCCAATCCGGCGATAAATATCTGTTGATTGAATATGGACCGCCCGTGCTCGATCTGAATTTGCGCTTTCGCGCGCATGCATTGATGACCTGGCTACAGCAACGCATCGAGGCCGGGGAGCTGACCGGAATTCTGGATCTGACACCTGGTATTCGTTCACTGCAGATTCATTTTGATTCCAACCGGCTGTCTCGCGAGACTTTATTAGATCTTCTGATTGCAGGAGAAAGCAAGCTGCCCGCTATCGATGCCATGGAAGTACCGTCGCGCATCATCCACTTGCCTCTATCCTGGGATGACGCCGCCACACGACTGGCCATTGAAAAATACATGCAATCGGTACGCAGCGATGCCCCGTGGTGTCCCAGCAATATCGAATTTATCCGCCGCATTAACGGGTTGGAGAAAATCGAGGATGTTCAACATATTGTATTTGCGGCCAGCTATTTGGTCATGGGGCTGGGCGATGTCTATCTGGGCGCGCCCGTAGCCACGCCACTGGATCCGCGTCACCGCCTGGTCACCACCAAATACAATCCGGCACGTACCTGGACACCTGAAAATGCCGTCGGTATTGGTGGCGCCTATTTATGCGTGTATGGTATGGAAGGTCCCGGCGGCTATCAATTTGTCGGACGTACAATACCCATGTGGAACCGCTACCGTCAAACGGCTGATTTCAAGGAGGGCAAGCCCTGGTTATTGCGTTTCTTTGATCAAATCCGCTTTTATCCGGTCAGTGAAAGCGAATTGCTCAAGCTGCGTAAGGATTTCATTAGCGGGCGCTTCAAACTACGTACCGAAGAAACGGTTCTGAGCCTGAAACAATACAACGCTTTCTTGCAACAGCATGCTGCCAGCATCACCGCATTCAAGGCCACTCAACAAGCTGCGTTTGAAGCCGAACGCCAGCGCTGGGAAGCCAATGGTCAATCACAGTATGTCAGTGAAGATATGCTCGACGAAGCGGATACCCAAAGCGAGCTGGATCTGCCACCGGGCGCACAAGCTGTCAGTTCGCAAGTAACGGGTACAGTTTGGAAACTGCTGGTCAAAGAAGGTGACCATGTGGATGCAGGCAATCCGGTTATTATGATCGAGTCGATGAAAATGGAATTTCCGGTCGACGCGCCGCTCACTGGCACTGTGCGGCAAATATTCTGCAAACAAGGCGGATACGTCTCTGCCGGACAGGTACTTTTCGTCATTCAGGAAGAAAATTGATCATGAAAAAATTTTTCCCGCTTAGCGACGTCACAGCCTTACTGCAAAGCTATTCGCGCAATGAACACTCACCGACTCAGTTGGTTGAAACAATTCATGCCGAGATTCAGAATGATTCCGATCATGTCTGGATTTCTACGCTCCCGCTGGAATCATTGCGAGACTATGCCCGCAAGGTGGAAGCTGAAGGTATGACATCTCTCCCGCTGTATGGCGTACCCTTCGCTATCAAAGATAATATTGATCTGGCAGAATTACCCACAACGGCAGCTTGTCCAGCTTTTGCCTACACACCTTCTGGCAATGCAACTGTCGTGCAAAGATTGATCAATGCAGGTGCTATCCCGATTGGCAAAACCAACCTCGATCAATTCGCCATCGGATTAAATGGTACACGATCGCCGTATGGCGTTTGCCGAAACGCATTCAACCCCACTTATATTTCCGGCGGCTCCAGTTCAGGTTCGGCTGTCGCTGTGGCCAAGGGACAGGTATGTTTCAGCCTCGGCACCGATACCGCCGGTTCAGGCAGGGTTCCCGCTGCATTTAACAACTTGATCGGATATAAACCTACCAGAGGCTGGCTCTCGGCGCATGGTATGGTCCCAGCCTGCCGTTCCCTGGATACGGTATCCCTCTTCACCTTAACTGCTGCAGATGCGGCACGCATCCTGACAATTTCTTCCGGTTACGATTCAGCCGATATCTATTCCAGAAAAAGAGAAGGACACGGCTTCAATTTTGGCGCGGCACCCCATTTTTGCTTTGCTATTCCTAGCAAACAGCAGCTACAGTTTTTCGGTAATCGCGAAAGTGAACGATTGTTCAGAGAAGCAGTAGCCCAGATGCAGAAACTGGGAGGAGAAGCCATTGAAATAGATTTTGAGCCATTCCTCGAAGCCGCCCGCCTTCTTTACGGGGGCCCCTGGATAGCCGAACGTTACGCGGCAATTCAATCATT
>CAMDAX010000164.1 GCA_945888885.1 Nitrosovibrio sp. Nv4
GTAAGGGTGCTGAAGACTCAGATAGGGAACGGATATTTGCCCGGTATGAACCAGCCATCACTTCTGGTAGAGCTTGTTTTCCTTCGGTCCGGAGTGAAACGCGAGGCATTGATGGCATTGGACGGGATATTCAGAGAAGCGCTCACTGAATATGAAGCGCTTCAGTCTCCAAGCCGGATTGGTGCGTATCCGCGACTGATTCCCATCATGCGCGGGACCGCTGCAGTGCTGCGAAGTGGCGGTATCCCGATTTTCAGCGAGGGGCTTGTTGTTGGGCCCGGCTCTACTGAAGGCGCTATATGGGTGGCTTTACCTGCCATCGGGCAGGGACACTCCGCTACAGGCTTGGCCTTGGACTGGGTGATTCGTGTGATGAATCAAACCATTGAGGGTCATTCCGTTACAGCATTGCTGGCGGAATTGGCCGAAGTGACAAAAAGTATCGGGAGGATGGCCCCCCCCGGGATGAATTCGCTATTTATGCAGGCAGCTCAGGATACTGGCATACCCTGCCTGCGTATAGCAAGCAGTGTGTTTCAGTTCGGCTGGGGAGCGCGCGCCCGTTGGCTGGACAGCTCGTTCACGGATGTGACGCCGAGCGTTTCCACCAGACTGGTACGTAACAAACAGGCTGCAGCTCACGTGCTGAGAATGGCGGGAATGCCGGTGCCGGCTCATGCACTTGCAACTGACGCCGAGGAAGCCGTGAAGTTGGCAGAGCAACTAGGTTACCCCGTTGTGGTCAAGCCGGCGGACTTGGATGGTGGCCGCGGGGTATCGGTTGGCCTGAAATCCGCCGAGGCGGTGCACAAGGCCTTCGTCAAAGCCAGCAAGTTGTCGCCTTCAGTATTGGTGGAGAAACATTTCGAAGGCAACGACTACCGCCTGACGGTGTTCCAGGGTGAGGTTTTCAGGGTGGCCCACCGTGTGCCGGGTGGCGTGACCGGCGATGGTGTCAGCACGATCATTGAGCTGCTGGCCGTAACGAATGCCCACCCCCTGCGGGGCGACCCAGGTAGAGACTCTTTGCTCAAACGTATCGCTTTGGACGAAGAGGCTCTGGAATTGCTGCTGGAACAAGGACTGTCTGCGGATGCGGTGCCAAGCCAGGGGCAGTTCGTTCGTCTGCGCGGAGCTGCCAACGTGGCTTCTGGGGGCATACCCGTGTCGGTATTGGAAGAGACTCATCCCGACAACCTTGCCTTGGCTGTGCGTGCTGCGCGGGTGCTGCGCCTGGATCTGGCCGGTGTCGATCTGCTGATACCGGATATCCGGCGTTCCTGGCTGGAAACGGGCGCGGCCATCTGCGAGGTGAATGCCCAGCCGCAACTTTCGCCGCACCTCCCAGCCTATCTATTGCAGCGGTTGGTCAAAGGTCAGGGGCGGATTCCTGTCGTTATGGTGCTGGGCGATGTGGCGGACGAGATCTGGTTCGAGCATCTGGTGGCGGCTTTGTCTGACGGTCGTCAGTGTGTAGGGGTGGCTACACAGGCTGGGGTAACAATTGGCCAGCAGACAGTGATCAAAGGATCCTGCAGTACTTTCCAGGGCGGCATGGCGCTCATCAGCGATCCCCAGGTAGAGGTGGCCATTCTCAGTGTTGCGAACGGCCACATGCTGATAGCGGGTTTGCCGGTGGATCGCTTCGATGTGCTGGTGTTGGCAGGGCCGCCCACCGGACACGAGGGCAACGGGCCCGAAGTCTGGAAACGCTGGCAGGGGCATGCCCAAACGCTGCAAAAAATGTGCTCCGGACCCATCATCATCAATCAGGATTGCGCCGACTGGGGTACCATTTCGGATCGCCTGCCGGGCCACGAGGTCAAAGCCTATCCAGCCAACGCATTGGCCACTGTATTGCAGCAAAAATTATCGGAGATCGAACCATGAATACACCCGCACCTGTCCGCTTGTCTGTAGCAGACATCCAGAATTTGTCTTCCCATTACCTGAATGAGGGACGCAAGCAGGAATCCTGGCAGATCGAAGAGATCGAAATAAACGGCCAACACCTCACCGCCAGGGTTTCCATGCGCACGACCTATGTATCTGCTACCGATGAAAAGGGATTCCACCTGACAATTTTTACCACGCTGGAGTTTCTGTCGCAGTTGTTAATCATCTATATGCACGTCAGGGCCGGGCTTTCCAAAAAGACACGAGAGGTCTGGATGGTGGAGAGCTCGACACGTAGCGTCCGCGCCATCCGCGATTCAGCAAATATCAAGGTTGAGATGGAGGTAGTTTCGATACGCAAGCGTGGTGAAAACTTCTATTGTGTGGCTGACTACCGGGTGACGGATGATCAGGGTGGCTTGTTCAAGGTTAAGCTCAAAGCATTCGCATGATGCGACTAATAATTCGTGTCACGCTCCCATGTTTCGTCGTTGCAGGCGGGAGAAGCTGATGGCATTGAATCTGAATCAGCCTGATTTTTTCCAGAATCCTTACCCGTATTACGCGCACATGCGTGCTGCCGGCAAGCCCTTCTGGCTACCTCAAAAAACAACCGGCGATGGTGTGTGGCTGTTCAGCCGTTATGCGGATGCACTGACGATCTTCTGGGAGGTCACGGCAGTCTCCAAGAACATTCGCAGCATCCGGGCACCGGGTGCATCGACGCCATTTGACCTGGCGATGCTGCACCGGGATGCCCCGGATCACTTGCGTTTGCGCCGTCTCGTTGCGAGCTATTTTTCAATGCAATACCTCGGTCAGTTGGAGCCGCACATTACCTTGGTCACGGATGCGCTGATCCGGGATTTGCAGGGAAAAACCGAGGTTGACCTGATGGCAGACTTTGCCGAGCAACTGCCCATGCGGGTCATTGCCCATATGCTGGGCGTACCCGTGAACGACCTGCCCCAGATTCGTGCGTGGTCATTGGTGCTGGCGGATGGTTTTGATTCCCTGTTGGCCTCGGATGAAGTTCTGCTAAACCAGAAAAGCGCCATGCTTGCTCTGCTGTCTTATGTCGAGCAACTGATCGTGGGAAAGCGTCAGGAACCGGCTGATGACCTTATCAGCTTTCTGCTCCACGCGGAGGCGGAGGGAAAAATCCGGCGCGATGAGTTGATTGGAATGGCGGGTTTGCTGATAATCGCCGGGCATGAGACCACGGTCAACCTGATCGGTAACGGGCTTTGGCTGCTGTTGAGTCACCCTGAGCAATGGGCGCTGTTGCAGGAGCGGCCAGAACTC
Organism: Nitrosovibrio sp. Nv4; assembly: GCA_945888885.1. Lineage (GTDB taxonomy): Bacteria > Pseudomonadota > Gammaproteobacteria > Burkholderiales > Nitrosomonadaceae > VFJL01. The sequence continues at coordinate 3,202 of CAMDAX010000164.1, forward strand.
ATGCCGAATGCGGTGGAAGAAATCCTGCGTTTCGAAAGCCCGGTACAAAGAACCTCGTTCCGTATCGCGGTCGAGCCGATGGAACTGGCCGGGATGCGTCTGGAACCCGGTCAACAGTTGGGCATCATTATCGGTGCCGCGAACCGCGATGAAGCCGAGTTTCCAGATCCCGACCGCTTCGATATCCAGCGTACCCCCAACCGCCATCTGGCCTTTGGAATGGGATTGCATAACTGTATTGGCAAAGGGTTGGCGCGGGTTGAGGCCCGGGTTGCGCTGGGCAGGATGCTGGCGCTATGTCCAGCCCCGCATCTTCTGAATGAGCAACCGCAATGGCGGAAGAATTCATTTTTTCGCGGGCTGGAGGCGCTGCCTGCTAGGATTGCTTAGAGGTGCCCTTAGGATATTGGAATTACTGGCTTTGTCACAAGGAGCCTGGTGCGAGTGGCTTCTCACAGCCTGCATAAAAAATATACAAATGCCCACCCCAAAGGATTTTTTGGCTCATAGATTATTCGTTATTCAACGAGTCCGAAGAAATCGAGGAAAGCTATCGCGTGGAAATTTATTCGGGGGGCAGTAGGGTGCGGTTTACAGCGAGCGCATTGGCGCTCTATCTACGGCATTGCAAAGACTGAATATCCGCATCTCCTGGTGTCGGCTACTGTTTGCACCTGGCGCTTGAAACTGCCCAGTTTTTTGCTATTTATTACTGTCAACGCTAAATAGAAATGTCCGCTTTTCCTGATTTTCTTTGCTACGGTGCTGCTCGCTGCCCGTCGTTGGCGGACTTGCCGACAGGCATGTTTCTCCAGGGATGATTGGCTGCAGGCTTGTGCCCTGTGTTGCGCCGCGCCATT
>CAMDAX010000165.1 GCA_945888885.1 Nitrosovibrio sp. Nv4
CATAAAGCGTTGCAGTACGATATCCAATTCCAGTAACCCACGCCGGCAGCGCCAGCGGGCGCGCTCCAGTTCTTTCATACCGTCCTTTTCACCATCATATCCTTGATCTTGCCAATGGCGCTGGTTGGATTCAACCCCTTGGGGCATGCATCCACGCAATTCATAATGGAATGGCAACGAAACAGACGGTACGGGTCTTCCAGATTATCCAGTCGCTCGGCGCTGGCCTGGTCGCGGCTGTCGGCGAGAAAACGGTAGGCTTGCAACAGTCCCGCAGGACCGACAAATTTATCCGGGTTCCACCAGAATGAAGGGCATGCAGTAGTGCAACACGCGCACAGGATGCATTCATATGCTCCATCCAGTTCCGCTTTTTCTTCCGGCGACTGCAATCGCTCTGTTTCCGGCGGAGGATCATTGTTGATGAGATAAGGCTTAATCGAATGGTATTGCTTGAAAAATTGGGTCATGTCCACGATCAGATCGCGGATTACTGGCAACCCTGGCAACGGACGCAACTCCACCGGTTCTTTCAACCCTGCAACCGGCGTGATACATGCCAAGCCATTGCGACCATTAATATTCATTGCGTCCGACCCGCACACCCCTTCCCGGCAGGAACGGCGCAAACTTAAACTGTCATCGATGGATTTAATCCGAATCAGCGCATCCAGCAGCATTCTGTCGGACGGCTCCAACTCAATGTCGTAGTCCTGCATGTAAGGCTTGTCGTCCTTATCTGGATCGTAACGGTAAATCGAGAAACGCATACCTGCTCCTAATAAACCCTAGGCTTGGGTGGAAACGATTCCACCGTCAGCGGCTTCAAGCGGACTGGCTTGTAATCCAATCGCCGACCTTCGCTGAAATATAAGGTGTGTTTGAGCCACTTGTCATCATCCCGCTGGGGGAAATCGTCGCGCGCATGGGCACCGCGGCTCTCGTTGCGGGCTTCTGCCGAAACCATGGTAGCCAGCGCCACTTCTACCAGATTGTCCAGCTCCAGCGCTTCTACCCGCGCAGTGTTAAATACTCTGCTCTTGTCCTTGATTTCGGTCTGGGCGACGCGTTCTGCCACTTCACCGATTTTGGTTACACCCTGTTTCAGCATATCAGCGAAACGGAATACGCCGCAATGTGCCTGCATGGTCTTGCGCAGATCAGTGCCTACTTGCGCCACATTTTCACCATCTTTCTGAGCATCCAGCCGGGCAAGTCGCGCCAGCACTTTGTCGGTGGCATCCGCTGGCAATGGTTTGTGATGGGGGTTCTTTTTCAAATCTTCGATAATCTGATTACCGGCAGCTCGTCCAAACACAACGATATCAAGCAATGAATTAGTCCCCAGGCGGTTCGCGCCATGCACAGAAACACAGGCGCACTCGCCCACCGCGTAAAAACCCTGCACCACTTCCTCTGGCCCGGTCTTATAAGGTGCTACTACCTGGCCATGAAAATTGGAAGGGATGCCACCCATCATGTAATGCGCGGTTGGTGCTACCGGAATCGGCTCATTGATCGGGTCTACCTGAGCAAATTTTATAGCAATTTCACGAATACCTGGCAGCCGCATGTTGATTACATCCGCACCAAGATGATCGAGTTTCAGCAACAGATGATCAGCATCCTTGCCGCAGCCGCGCCCTTCCTTGATTTCTGTAGTCAGAGCGCGTGATACCACGTCGCGACTGGCGAGATCCTTGGCATGCGGTGCATAACGTTGCATAAAACGCTCGCCATCCTTGTTGAGCAGATAACCGCCCTCCCCGCGCACGGCCTCGCTAATGAGTACCCCCACTCCATATACACCGGTCGGATGAAATTGCCAGAATTCCATATCTTCCAGCGGGATACCAGCACGTGCCGCCATGCCCAGACCATCACCAGTATTGATGAAAGCATTGGTGCTGGCATGGAAGATGCGCCCTGCCCCGCCAGTGGCAAACAGCGTGGCCTTGGCTTGCAACACCATGACTTCACCGGTTTCCATTTCCAGCGCCGTCACGCCCAGCACATCCCCCTGTTCGTCGCGAATTAAATCCAGCCCCATCCACTCGACAAAAAACTGGGTATTGGCGCGCACGTTACGCTGATATAACGTATGCAGCATAGCGTGCCCGGTGCGATCCGCCGCCGCACAGGAGCGCGTTGCCTGCGCGCCACCGAAATTCTGCGACATGCCGCCGAAGGGCCGCTGATAAATTTTCCCGTTCTCCAGGCGATCAAATGGCATACCAAAATGCTCCAGCTCGTACACCACTTCATTAGCCTGGCGACACATGAATTCGATGGCATCCTGATCACCCAGATAGTCAGAACCTTTCACCGTGTCGTACATGTGCCAGTGCCAGTTATCTTCGGTAACGTTGCCGAGCGCCGCAGCGATACCGCCCTGTGCTGCCACCGTATGCGAGCGCGTGGGAAACACCTTGGATAGTACTGCCACCTTGAGTCCGGCTTCCGACAACTGCAAAGCGGCGCGCATCCCGGCGCCACCAGCACCGACAATAACTGCATCGAATTTTCTTCTGGCTATCGCCACATCAGCTCCACAGGATATCTACCGACCATACGGTATAAAACAACAGCGACAAAATGACCAGCACTTGTAGCGTCAAACGAATGCCAGTAGCATGAACGTAATCCATCAGAATGTTACGCATCCCGATCCAGGCATGCCAGCAAAGACTCACAAAAAACAGGAAGGAGGCAATGCGCATCCACTGCTCGCTGAATAGCGCCTTCCACGCAGTATGGTCAGGTGGCGCCAAGACTAGCAGCACCACTGCCAACAACAGAATATAGATTGCCATCACTACAGCGGTAACCCGCTGCGCCAACCAGTCACGCAGACCATAATGAGCGCCAGTGACTATACGCTTCACCATATTGCCGCTCCGATCAATAGCGTAAGGGTAATCCCCATTCCCAGCACCAGTTTGCTGCTCATGCGTGCCTGTTCCAGCGCAATACCATAATGTAAGTCCAACATCAGATGACGAATACCAGCGCAAAAATGATGCAGGAAAAACCACAGCGCCAGCATTGATGCGCCCTTGGCCAGGGGGTTGGCCAGAAAAGATTGAAACTCAGCATAGCTTTGTGGTGAACCCAGCGTCATCTGCAGACCACAGAGGAAAATAGGGATGCCAGGAAAAAACAGCAGCACGCCACTCACGCGGTGCAAAATTGAAACCACCGCTGGCAAGGGCTGCTTGATTTCTATGAGATTAAGATGCTTGGGGCGTTTTTTTTGCAATTTCAGCATCCATGCAATCGGGTTCTAAAGACAATAATGAGTTTAGCCCGTTATGCCGGGTGACACAACCTGAGACGACCCCAAACGGATTCTGAAAGCTTGCTCAAATTGACAGTCGCGTAGAATGTTTCTATAGTCGAATGCATTAGATGTATCCTGCAAACTCCATACAGCAACTATCTCTCCCAGGAGCGCAAAAAATGAAGCCCCCCATTCGCGTCGCGGTCACTGGCGCTGCTGGTCAGATTGGTTATAGCCTGCTATTTCGCATTGCCGCAGGCGACATGCTAGGCCAGGATCAACCTGTCATCCTGCAGTTGCTCGACATACCCCAGTCACAACCCGTACTAAAGGGCGTAGTGATGGAACTGGACGATTGCGTATTTCCGCTGCTGGCTGGCGTAGTTGCAACCGACGACCCAAAAATTGCTTTCCGTGATGCCAGTATTGCCATGCTGGTGGGCGCACGTCCACGCAGCAAGGGCATGGAGCGCAAGGATCTGCTGGAAACCAACGGCGCGATATTCACCGTCCAAGGCAGGGCATTAGATGAAGCCGCTAACCGCGATATCAAGATTCTGGTGGTGGGCAACCCCGCCAATACCAACGCTTACATCGCGATGAAAAATGCACCTGGCCTGAAGCCAGATAACTTTTCGGCAATGTTGCGGCTGGACCATAACCGCGCTCTGTCGCAAGTGGCTGCGAAACTTGGCCAACCAGTTTCCAGCATTCGTAAAATGGTGGTGTGGGGCAACCACTCCACCACTCAATATCCGGAT
>CAMDAX010000166.1 GCA_945888885.1 Nitrosovibrio sp. Nv4
TTCACAGAAACTAAAACAGGCTGCCTGATCAGTCCGCCAGGTATGCCATCGTCGGTTGGAAGTGCATACTTCCGCAGCTTCCAACTGACGACATAAAAGCGCACAATTCATGTGCTTCAGAACCGGACAAGTCTAAAAGCTCGCGACAGGATGAGAATGTATTTTTGGTCAGAAACATGATATTTTTCTTTTCCACAATTACTGTGGATAAGTTTGTGGGTAACCCGCGAATTGGCTCGGTAAGTCACCCTTCCATAAGGATATTCTCTGATATGCTTAATTTTAACGCTTATAATTATTCCTTATTAAACATACAGTTATGTTCAAATTAGGATCCATGCGGGTTTGCCCGTCACAATTATGCAATCTTCGTTACAAATGTGGATTACTGTAGAATGACATGATGAGTTTCCTTCCCGAAACAGAGAGTTCCCGCACAGTCTTGAGTGTGAGCGAATTAAATCATAGCGCCAAGGAGTTGCTGGAATATGCTTTCCCGTTACTGTGGGTTTGCGGCGAAATTTCCAATCTTAAATGCTATGGCTCGGGCCATTGGTATTTCTCCCTCAAGGACGCGAATACACAGGTGCGTTGTGTCATGTTTCGGCACAAAAACCAGTATCTGAACTGGCAACCCAAAGATGGCATGCAGGTGGAAGTACGCGCGCTGGTAACGCTATACGAAGCACGTGGAGATTTTCAGTTAAGTGTCGAAACTGTCCGTCGGGCCGGATTAGGTGCGTTGTTTGAGGCATTTGGACAGCTCAAGGCCAAGCTGGAAAAAGAGGGGTTGTTTGAGTCCGCCCGCAAAAAACCACTGCCGCCATTTCCACGACAGATTGGCATCATCACTTCTCCTGCTGCTGCCGCACTACACGATGTGCTATCCACCTTGCAGCGCCGCATGCCCTCTCTTCCAGTTGTTGTTTATCCCACACCGGTACAGGGTGACGGCGCTGCAGCAAAAATAGCCGAGGCCATTCAGACGGCTGCAACACGTGCCGAGTGCGCAGTACTAATTCTGTGTCGCGGCGGCGGTAGCATCGAAGACTTGTGGGCATTCAATGAGGAGATTGTGGCGCGCGCAATCGCTGCCTGCTCCATTCCAATTATCTGCGGCGTGGGTCATGAAACCGATTTTACCATCGCTGATTTTATCGCTGATGCTCGCGCGCCCACACCCACTGGCGCAGCGCAATTCGCCTGCCCGGATCGTGAAGAGTTACTGCATCATACGATGATCCTGTGCGGTCGCATACAGCGCATAATCCAGCACGGGATCGAAAGCCGCATGCAAAAAACCGACATACTCGCACGCCGCTTGGTACACCCCGGCGAGCAAATCCGTAATCAATCCACGCACCTGCAGCATTTACGCGAACGGCTGGCTAGTGCTTGGCTACGGCACTCCGAAAACAGGCACTGGCGTTTGCGTGAACTAAGCCAGCACTTTGCTGCTGCACGCCCCGATATCTCTCATCTGATCGAACAACAACATGAGCTGGGTCTGCGTTTACGCCGCGCCGTTGTCCACCGCACCGAGACACTCATAATGATTCTGCAACGCCAGCAAGCGCATCTTGTCCACCTTAACCCGCAATCCGTGCTGGAGCGCGGTTACAGTATCGCATATACCGCAGATGGCGCAATACTGCGTGACAGCGACCAGATCAGCATCGGTGATGATATCCGGGTGACATTCGCCCAAGGCTGGAGCAAGGCGAGCATCCTGGAGAAAGGCAAATAGTCATACCATATTATGGGAAAATTTGGGAAATTCGTGACCCGTGTAGACATTCTGGAAGTGGTGGTGCAGACTCCGGGGACTTGTATCAACTCACAATATACTCAAAGCCATCCGTTCCAGCTCCAGTCCCAGAGTGAAATGAGGCGTGATGAACGAATACTGCATATAATCCCCCAAAGGAACTTCCTTCCAGGCGAATAGTACGGTCAGGCGCAAGTGAAGATATCAACGAAGTGTCACTAATAAAATGAAATTGGAATTACCCGCCTGAACCACATGTTCCGCAAGCCCGCTAACTAACCCCTCTTCATCAAGGATACCCGCCCCCGATGTCCAGAATCTTTCTCACGCTCGGTGCCATCAATGCATTCCTATGTGTCGCTTTCGGTGCCTTTGGCGCGCATGGCCTGAAACAGAGACTCTCCGTCGACATGCTCGCTGTGTACCAGACTGGCGTACAGTACCATTTTTATCATGCGCTGGGCTTGATCGCGGTCGGTCTGGTGCTGCTGCATCTTCCTAAATCCAGGCTTATCGTGTTGTCAGGCTGGCTGATGCTTGCGGGAATTGTACTGTTTTCCGTCAGTCTCTATGCGCTGAGTCTGACGGGATTACGCGGACTCGGCATGATCACGCCGTTCGGTGGGGTGGCTTTTTTGAGCGCATGGGCACTGCTTGCCTATGGAGTATGGGCGGAAAAATGAAGCCCCCTCGGTGATCAAATTGGTAATATCATGGATTGTTATCATGAGCGTCCTTAGAAATTCAAAGCTCCAAATAAGGTGAGACAGGAACAAAAAACATAGACGCGGCATCTGACTGATATGTAAGGAAACACTTTTTGTGGGTAACGAAGCATTGTGACGAAATCTGGATTTTTAGAGGTGCCCTCATGACATTCCAGCATTTCTTCGCTCCCTGTCCGCGCGGACTGGAGTCCGTGCTTGTCACCGAACTGGAACAACTCGGTGCATCTGGCGTGCAAGCGCGCGATGGTGGTGTGCAATTTCAAGGGGATTGGTGCATCTGCTACCGTACCAATCTGCAAAGCCGCATCGCTAGCCGTGTTCTATGGCAGGTTGCGAGCCAACCCTACACGGGCGAGGCTGATATTTACAAAACTGCACACGCATTACCCTGGAACAAATGGTTTGTCCCAACGCTTACTATCCGCGTCAACGTAGCGGCAATCAAATGCCCGTTGCGCAGTCTTGATTTTATTACGCTCAAAATCAAGGATGCAGTATGCGATAAGTTCCGCGAAACTACCGGCCATCGCCCTAGCGTGGATACGACACAGCCGGATATCCGCATACATGGCTTTCTCGATGCACAGAAATTCACCCTGTATCTGGACACCTCTGGTGATGCCCTATTCAAACGAGGCTTAAGGAAAACTGCTGGGCAAGCGCCACTACGGGAAAACCTTGCCGCCGGCATTTTATATCTTGCAGGCTGGCAACCGGGTATCCCACTGCTCGATCCGATGTGTGGTAGTGGCACATTCCTGTTGGAAGCGGCTCAAATGACGCTGAATATCGCACCCGGATCAGGGCGCAGCTTTGCTTTCGAGAAACTCAAGAAATTCGATCACGTGCTGTGGCAAAAACTAAAAGAAGAAGCCGTCGCACAGGAAAAGCCGAGAACACCACAGCCAATATTTGGCAGCGATTTATATGGCGATGCTCTGGCTGATGCTCATGTTAATCTGTCTGCAGCCGGATTTTCCAAAGTAATCGAACTGAAACAGGCGAATGTACTGGAAATTTCTGCACCTGCACCGACCGGGATACTTGTCACCAACCCACCCTATGGCGTACGCATAGGCGAGCAGCAACAGCTTACAGAGCTTTATCCTAAACTGGGAGATGCCCTGAAGAAAAGGTTCAGCGGCTGGAAGGCGTATATTCTCACCGCCGACCCAATGCTACCAAAATTAGTCCGCCTGACTGCCTCACGCCGCACCCCTTTGTTCAACGGCGCGCTCGAATGTCGCTTGCTGGAATACAAAATGGTGGCGGGCGGAATGCGAAAAGTACGGCCGGCAGCCGCCAAGCAGCAGTTGGATCAGACTTCCCCTGACAGTCAAAATCAGGACACTAGTGTCCGGTAAAATTGAGACGCACCGGCAGCAACGCCAGCACTGACAAGGGTTTTAAGCGATTCATGGGTGTCCACGATTTGAATTTTATATGGCACATTTGCGATCATTCCGGGTTTGACAAACCTGGAGTGCAGTATGAACGTGGGCAAGACGTTGTTTGCGCAAGTCAT
>CAMDAX010000167.1 GCA_945888885.1 Nitrosovibrio sp. Nv4
CCGCAATGAAAAGAACACTGGTTCCACTGCTGATGCTCGTCACCGTGACGGCAGGTCTGGCTTGCAATGCTCATGCCCAGCTCGTGCGGGCTTTTCCTCCTGACAACAAACTGGGTGAACTCACGGCGATGAGATACCCTGAAGTCAGAATCAGCGGGCAGACCATGCACTTAGGCGCGGGTGGACAGATTCGCGGCAAGGATAATCTGATTATTTTGCCGTCAATGCTCAATGAGTCTGGCCCGATCCGTTACCAGACAGATATTATGGGTAACCTGCACCGTATCTGGCTGCTAACTCCAGCAGAAGCCATCGAGGCGAAAGAAGAGAAAAAAAACAAATCCAGGTAGAAATAATAATTACTGTCAGTACCAGTCCAATGCCTTTGTGAAAATCGTGGCCAAAAAACTTTATATCAAAACTTTCGGTTGCCAGATGAATGAGTACGACTCGGACAAGATGGCGGACGTACTGCATGCTGCACATGGCATGGAACAGACCAACAATCCCGACGTGGCTGATGTAATCCTGTTCAATACCTGCTCAGTGCGTGAGAGAGCTCAGGAAAAAGTATTTCATGATCTAGGGCGCATCAGGCATCTAAAAAAAACCAATCCCGATCTGCTCATAGGCGTGGGGGGTTGCGTCGCCAGCCAGGAAGGCGCAGCGATCGTAAAACGCGCGCCATATGTGGATATCGTGTTCGGACCACAGACCCTGCATCGGTTGCCTCAACTAATTGCCGCACGCCAGGCTACCGGTCTGCCACAGGTTGATATTTCCTTTCCGGAAATTGAAAAATTTGACTATCTTCCGCAAGCGCTAGCACGTACGGAAGATCGCCCAGGGAACGTAAGCGCTTTCGTTTCCATCATGGAAGGTTGCAGTAAATACTGCAGCTTTTGCGTAGTGCCTTACACACGTGGCGAGGAAGTCTCACGCCCACTGAGCGATGTATTGGCAGAAATTGCGGGGCTGACGCATCAGGGCATTAAGGAAGTGACACTGCTGGGGCAGAACGTCAACGCCTATCGAGGTATCGTAGATGATGGTGACACTGCAGATCTGGCGCTGTTGCTTGAATGCATCAACGAAATTCCCAGCATTGAACGTATCCGCTATACCACTTCGCATCCCAGAGAAGTTACTACACGCCTGATTGAAACTTACGCAACATTACCCAAACTGGTTAGTCACTTGCATTTGCCAGTGCAATCCGGCTCTGATCGAATACTGGCAGCGATGAAGCGCGGCTACACTACGCTGGAATACAAATCCATCGTCCGAAAACTACATGCCGTACGCCCAGATATTTCACTTACATCTGATTTCATCGTTGGCTTTCCCGGCGAGACTGAAGCTGATTTTGAAGCCACAATGAAACTGATCGGAGAGGTGAATTTTGATAACTCCTTCAGCTTTATTTACAGCCCGCGCCCTGGCACACCTGCTGCTGAATTGCCCGACAACACCCCTCACGAAATCAAGCTGGAGCGACTACACCGACTGCAAGCAAAAATTGAACAGCAGACGCAAGCCATCAGTCAGAGCATGGTCGGCACGATACGACGCATCCTAGTGGAGGGTCCATCCAAAAAAAATCCCAGTGAATTTTGCGGACGAACCGATGACAACCGCATGGTGAATTTTGCCGGCCACCCAGACTGTACCAGTCATTTCGTAAATGTAAAAATTACCACTGCTCTAGCGCATTCATTGCGTGGTGAAATAGTACAGAATGGCTACTAAGGAACCTCTTGTAAGGTGCGGGGAACATTTCAATCTACGTGGCAAATCAATCCAAGCCAGGCTCGCAACGGAAGTGCTACGGCATCCGCTGATGCAAAAAATTGACAACACCTACAAGAAATATGAAAAATAGAGGCGAGACTTCCGAGTCTGGCGAGGAATTCTCCCATACCGAAGCAAAGCTGAAATTAATAGTGCAATATGCGGTTGATACTACAACTCATGCTGGGGGAATTCCCACCCGAGCACAATTTCGTAAATGGGTCAAAGCAGCACTGACACAGAGTGCAGAAATCGTGTTGCGTATCGCAGACGAGATTGAGGCTCGTGGCCTCAATCAAAATTTTCGTGGCAAGGATTATGCTACCAATGTACTAACCTTCGCCTATAGCGATGTCCAGCCATTATCTGGCGATATTGTGCTATGCGCAGCAGTAGTGGCGAAGGAGGCAAAACAGCAGCACAAGAATCTGATGGCTCATTATGCTCATCTCACGGTGCATGGAGTCTTGCACCTGCAGGGCTGGAACCATGAAAATGAAACCGATTCAATAGCAATGGAGCGGCTGGAAACGGCGATTGTCACCAAACTTGGATACGATGATCCCTATAAGGAACAATAGAAACAGAACCCGGAGCGTTATAGATGAAATGAACAGAACTCCTTGTAAAACAACACTTTTCTATCTGCACTTATCCCGATTAATTTTTATCTCACATACGTACCGACACATCAGGGCGCCTCTAATAATTCGAAGTTCTAACGAAGACAAAGTAGAAACAGATTATGTAGACGTGGCATAGGGGTGATAGGTAAGAAAACATTTTTGTGAGCAACGAAGTATCATGACGAAATCCGGATTTCCAGAGGTGCCCATCAGTATGAACGACCCTTTACCCAAGCCTGGTTGGCTTGAACGCCTGAGTACGCTGCTCCTGCGCGAACCGAGCGATCGCGAACAATTGGTGGCATTACTGCATTCTGCGTACCAGCGCGACCTGCTTGATTCTGATGCCCTGAGTATGATCGAAGGCGTGATGCAGGTCTCCGAAATGCAAGCACGCGACATCATGGTGCCGCGCTCACAAATGGATGTGATTGATATCAGTGAAACACCCGATAAATTCATTCCATTGATGATCGAGACTGCTCACTCACGTTTTCCCGTTACCGGAAATGATAAAAACAATGTGATCGGCATTCTGCTGGCAAAGGATCTGCTGCGCTTCTACACCGGAGAGGAAGAGTTTAACGTACGCGAGATGCTACGCCCGGCGGTATTTATCCCCGAATCCAAGCGGCTCAATGTTCTACTTAAAGATTTTCGCAGCAACCGCAACCATATAGCTATCGTGGTGGATGAATATGGCAGTGTGGCGGGACTGGTGACCATAGAAGACGTGCTGGAGCAAATCGTCGGTGAAATTGAAGATGAATATGATTTTGATGAGGCTGAGGACAACATCGTGCAGGATGCGAACGGTCATTACCGCGTCAAAGCCATCACCGAGATTGCCAATTTTAACCAAACACTGGGGGCGAAATTCGACGACGAGGATTACGACACCATTGGTGGCCTGGTACTGAATAAATTTGGCCGGCTACCCAAGCGTGCCGAGTCGGTCGTGATTGGCAACTTTAAATTCACGGTGCTGCACGCCGACAGTCGCAGGTTACATACGCTGTTGATTGAGAAAATCGGGGGTTAGGATTGAACCGTAAGGATTCAATAATCGGGAGTCAGCCAGCAAGAAATAATCTCCGTTCCAGTTTAATTATTGTTTTTGTTCTCGGTGCGCTTACCGTTCTCGGTTTCGCACCATTCTATCTTTTCCCCATTCCAGTTATCACGCTCGCACTGCTGCTTCATTTCTGGCGCAAGAGTGCGACACCACTGCAGGCAGCTTTGCTGGGTTTTTGTTTCGGTATGGGTCTGTTTAGCGCGGGAGTAACCTGGATTTACGTTAGCCTGCATGATTTTGGCGCGATGCCGATGTCTATTGCAGTGCTTGCCCTGATCATACTTTGTGCCTATCTCTCGGTATTCGCCACACTGACAGGCTGGTTGCTGACAACGCTACGCATCACCGCACCCACAGCCTGGTCATTGACTGCTGCTGCGCTATGGGTATTTTCCGAATGGCTGCGTAGCGTGCTGTTCACCGGTTTCCCTTGGCTAACATTGGGTTATTCACAAGCCCCTGCCAG
>CAMDAX010000168.1 GCA_945888885.1 Nitrosovibrio sp. Nv4
ATATATAAATCAACTGGATATTAAAAATTTACGCTTTCTAATGGCAGTTCTAATAAAAAACCTGGCTTCATTTCGCCTCTTTCCAGAGATAGAAACGATGACATCGCTAACCACCCTTCCCCGTCAGTTTCAACTGATAGCTACCCGTCTTGGCGGCCCCAACAAAATCGATCAATTCCAGCTTACGCAGTTCTGCAATATCCCTTTTGGCGGTTTTCTCAACCACGTTCCACTGCGCCTCGATATCTGCCGCCTTCACATTTTTGCCAGCACTGAGCTGCTCCATAAACCACTGCTGCCGCTCACTGAGTCCTTCTGTTTTTACAGGGACATTTACAGGGACATTTACAGGCTTACTGGTTGCAACTTCCGGATGCGGGCGGAAAATGACACGCGTACACATGCCCATCTCCTGCCATTCCGGCTCAGGATAACCGCCCTCGCGGCAGGCCTCGCGAATCCGCTCATAGCCGCTGCCCCAGCGCTCCATGATCTCCAGCCGATGCAGTACCTGCGCGATCACGCGATTGCGCACTCGGCTGACGCCCGATTTGAAATCCTCCAGTGTCATGCCAAAAGGCAACATGCCGGGGTTCTGTATCTCCAGCCGGTCGGAAAAGATAGATACGAACAGCCGCATACCGGTAACGCCATAATCGGCGTGTGCCAAGGCATTGATGAGCACTTCACGCACAGCCACTAACGAATACTCCGGAATATCTTGCCGACGGATATTCTCGATCTTCGCCGCCAGGCGCGTATTGCGAGCAATGAATTTCGGCACTTCTTCCAGCGCGCCAAAGATGCCACCCCCGAAATCCTTGCGATCAAGGAAGCGGCTTTTTGTCGCGCCGTGAAACAGGGCGCAAGAGACATTGGCATCCGGAAAATAGCGGTTTCGTATTTCCTCGCGGCCAAAGAGAATCATGCCACCATTGGAAACTACCTTGCGCGAACCATGCGGAACTAGAATTTCCATTGATTCCAGATCGGTTGTTCGCACCTCTTTGCCGATGGTCTCAAACCAGCGGCGGATCAAGGCATCATCCAGCGCCTCTTCTCCGGCCTCAGCACAAGGCAACTGATCGAACGAGTGATTGCTGCGAAAGCGCTCCAGCTCTGCCAGCATCGCCGCATCCGCCTTGCGGTTGGTGGAACCCAGCCGCACATACACGCCATCCGTCGCCCTGATTCCTTCAGGTAAAACGGCCCTGGCCAATGCGCCACGCGCACCAGCAACAGCGTTTTATCTTCCACGGTGATCGCCTCGATCTCGGGCATCATCGCAGGCGCGATACTGTCGGCAATCAAACTGGCCAGCCGCTCCTCTTCAGCCAATACATCGTCCACCCCGACAATCGCCCCATCATCCGCCCGGCCAATAATCAGCGTTCCACCTGCCGTATTGGCAAAAGCCACCAGCGTGCGCAACACCGGCTTGGATGATGACAAATCACGCTTGAACTCCAGCGTCTTGCCTTCGGGGAGAGATAGAAGGTGCGAAATATCCATCAGCCGCGCTCCCGGCAGATACGGGGTATCTTCCCCACGCGACACAATCCCGCCAGCGCGTTTTCAATCTGGTCGCGGCTAAAATCCTCGGCGAAATCATTCGGCGAGAATGCCCACCCTCTCCCGCGCCCGTAGATTCGTGAAATTGCTTTTTTATTAAGTGATTGCATAAATACTGTGTAAGCAGTTTTGATGGGAAAACATGCTACTTTTCCCATCGCAAAAAGGGAAGTGCTGAATAGCAGATTGTTCGACGATCTGACCTTCGTAATAATTCATCGATCTCATACGATCAGGTATATTTTGACTTGCCTATTGAGTTTTGCTTAATTTATGCCGATAATTCAATTAGCTCATCTACCATGTGTAGAAGGAGTAACGGGGACGTCCTTCGGGGCGTCCCCAGCCATTTCTAGTTCCTGCTTTTCCAATACGCATCAAACTCTTTCTGTAGCTTGGCTTTCTGGTGCGGTCTTTCGACCAGATACGCCGTCCACGGCAGAAGGTATTCCTTCCGATCAGCTAGTATCACCAGATACTCTTCAGCCTCAAGCCACAGACATATTCGATTTTCACTGCCCCTCTTTGTCGTCCTGACGTTTTCCCAAACCTTCACGGCACTATCCGTTGAATGCTCAATAACCGGGCGAGGCCAGCGGATGCGCTCACATCGGCGAAAATCTATTTCGCGCTCTTCTTCGATCTGACCTTCTGACACCAAGTGCCAAAAGGTTGCCTCCTTACCCTGGCTCACCGGATGGCGCTTCAACCTTATCGGACGCCCCTGAAAAACGGGCTTGCTCTCAATGAAATCCTGCACAAACCACGCATAGATGGCGGCAAGGTATCGATCCCAATCACCACCATACTCCCTAAGCAAAACCAGAGGGGGTAACCACGCTGGCTTTGCGCTCATCGCTCACCCTCTTGCGCCTGCCAGCGAAACAGATTCACTTTATTCTCGCGGTACAGCGTTGTTTTGCTCAAGCCGTAACCGGAGCGTTCTTGCATACGTTTAACCAATGCCAGTTTCCCCGCGTTACCATGCAAATCACGGTTCACATATGAAATCGCTCCAATCAACATATCTGCAAGTTGCAGTTGCTCCATTTCATGGGAATGCACCAACTGCACCCGCTCGACGATCGCGCGCGAGAAATCGTAAAGACTATTGCACAGCACCTCGTGCAACTTCTTTATCTTCTCCGCACCTCTGGTGTCTTTGATGTCCAGATAAATCCGATAACGCTCTTCCGGGCTTAACAACACCTTCAACATATCGAAGTACATCTTGTAGTACCAAGTGTCGTGGTCTTGACCGGCGAAGCCGCCATGGTCAATCTTGGTTTTATCAGGCACGATGAGTGCACGAAAATGCAAATCATCATCGTCAAAAAAGTAATCCAGCAAATCCAGATAAAACCCTACTTTGGATTCTGAAACCTTGGTCCACTTCACCTCAAATTCAGGCGCCAGCCCATGCTTTTGCTTGATCTCGCGGAGGCGCACGGCAATCTCACGTGCCTTGTCCAGCGGACACCAGATTGCGCCCAACACCATCGCCTTCTGACCGTCGTGCTGCAAATGACAAGATTCGTCGCAGTAGATATTAAAGACTTCGCTCATGTCATGACCTCATCGAATTCAGGTTCCGAAACGGTAAGTTCTACTTGCCCCGACAGCAGGCGCGGCAGCAGCAGGTCGCGGGTGCGGCGGAGGTTGGTCAGCTTAGATGCAAGGACGCCAACGCCCTGGAAAAGCGACGCAAAAGGTTCAATCAATTTGCCACGTATGCTTTCATCGGTTGGGAGAACGAGTTTCTCCTCCTTCGCAAACTTCTGAGCCTGAAAGTTGGCAATACCGTTCGCAGCGACGTTCTGGTAATACTCCATTCGTGCATCTTCGCGCAGATGACGGACGTGCAGGTGAACTAGAGGTGCTATCCGTGGGTCATGCAGCCGAAAGACTTTGCAAAAGCTGGCAGCAATGGAATCGCGCCCGAGACGGTTGAGGGTATTGCTATCTACAAGCAGCGTCGTACCAACGCTCCGGCTCTTTGCGTTGATCGAGTTTTCGATGATTACATCCCCAGCCTTAAGCCCGCGTGTGATTAGACTTGAAGGTTTGATGTAACGAACAGGCACACGGAGCTGCCCGCCATAAGCGACTTCGTCGAAATCCGTGCCACGAACAACTACGACTTCGGCAGTATCGCGATCTTCCGGCTGCTCGCTGCCCCAATCGCCACCAGTCATGGATGCCAACAGGCTCGCAAACGAAATCGCCTCCCACCCCTGCGGAATCTGCCCAAGCGGTGAATCAATCAGTGGAACGGATTCGTGGCCGGGATAGCGGAAGTGGACGAACCATTCACGGTAGAGGCTGCGCGCCATGTCTTCCAGTATGCGGATGCGCCGCTGGTTGTTTTCGATCAGT
>CAMDAX010000169.1 GCA_945888885.1 Nitrosovibrio sp. Nv4
TGGGGTACAAAACCAGAATCCAAGCAGGAGCGCTACAAAACCCAGACGGTTGATCGTGGTGATATCGTGCAAAGTATTTCTGCCAACGGCACCCTCAACCCGGTGGAGCTGGTCAATGTTGGTACCCAGGTATCGGGTACAGTATTCAAGTGGTATGCTGATTTTAACGACTTGGTCAAAGTGGGCCAAGTGTTGGCGGAACTTGACCCGGCGTTGTTCCGGGCGCAGTTGCAGCAATCTGAGGCCAACGTGATGAACGCTCGAGCCTTGCTAAAGCTAGCGGAAAACAAGATGGCCCGTAATCTGGCCCTCAAGGAACAGGGTTTTATTTCCAGTGATGCGCTGAATGTGCTCGAGCAGCAACTGGATGCTGCCCGCGCCCAGCTTGCATTAAGTACAGCACAACTGGCGCGCGACCGTACCAACCTCCATTACAGCGTAATCAAATCGCCGATTTCCGGGGTGGTAGTGGCGCGTAACGTAGAAATTGGTCAGACTGTGGCGGCGAGCTTCCAGACGCCAGTCTTATTCCAGATTGCCAAGGATTTGCGCCAGATGCAGATTGATACCAACGTAGCGGAGGCGGATATTGGCCAGTTGCGTCTTGGCCAGCAGGCCAATTTCACAGTGGATGCTTTCCATGAGCGCGAGTTCACCGGCACAGTAAAGCAGGTGCGCCTCAACCCTACTATTCAGCAGAATGTGGTCACATACAATGTAGTGGTGGTGGTAGTTAACGACGATGGTGTATTGCTACCCGGCATGACTGCCAATGTACGCTTCGCTGTTAACCAGAAGGATGCTGTGCTGCGGGTACCCAATGCGGCATTACGCTACAAACCAATCGATGTCGACTCCGATGCTGCACCGCCAAGGCAACCGGGCAAGCCCATACTCTACCGGCTGGAGAATGGCAAACCTGTTCCTGTCAGCATCAGAACCGGTATCGCTGACGGTAGTTTCACCGAAATCATCGAAGGTGGAATCAAGGAAGGTGACAAGCTGGTAGTGCGCGAGACTGGGAACAAGGATAAATCTGGCAGTAATTTCAAGCTCAGAATGTTCTGATGGCGTCAGTTCAGATCGATTCTTCCACCGAGTCGTTGATCAGGGTAGAAAACCTGTGCAAGACCTATAGTCTGGACAGCGGTATCAACGGCACGGTCAACAGCCAGGTGTTGTACGACGTAAACCTCAACATCAATCGCGGAGAGTTTGTCGCCATCATGGGACATTCCGGTTCCGGTAAATCTACCCTGATGAATCTGCTGGGTTGTCTTGATACTCCCAGCAGCGGGCATTACTGGCTTGCTGGACGCGATGTGGCAGCGCTTCCGGAGAATGAGCTCGCACGCGTGCGCAATCACACCATCGGTTTCGTATTCCAGGGATTCAACCTGCTGAAACGCATGACGGCGCTGGATAACGTGGCGACACCGCTGCTCTATGCCGGAGTGAGCCGCGCGGAGAGCCGTCGGCGCGCACTGGAACTGTTGCGTCAGACCGGTCTCGGCAATTTCGCTGCGTATCAGCCCAACCAGCTTTCCGGTGGCCAGCAGCAGCGTGTCGCCATCAGTCGCGCGTTAATCAACAACCCGCAGCTTATTTTAGCGGATGAGCCCACCGGCAATCTCGACACCCAGACCAGCGGTGAGATCATGGCAGTTTTCGAGCGGCTCAACCGCGAGCAAGGCATCACCATCGTGCTGGTCACCCATGAAAACGACATTGCGGCTTACGCGCACAGGTTGGTACGTCTGAAAGACGGACGGGTGATACATGACGGCGGAGTGACAGCATGAACCTGTTAGCCATCATCGGCGAGGCCTTGCGTGCGCTGCGGCTCAACCGCCTGCGTACCGGCTTGACCATGCTCGGCATGATCATCGGCGTGGCAGCGGTGGTGTTGATGCTATCGATTGGTCAAGGCGCACAAACTACGGTCAATCAGGCCATCGCCTCAATGGGCAGCAACCTGTTTATTGTAATGCCCGGCGCCACCTCATCGGGCGCTATGCGTCAAAGCAGTGGCAGCGTACAAACCTTAACCATTGGCGACGCGCAGGCTGTCGCCAGTCTACCTTCGATCAAGGCGGTTGCACCCATCATAACCGGAACGGCACAACTGAATTTTGGCGCTAACAATTGGAGCACCGTAGTCACCGGTGTGACGCCGGATTATTTCAAAGTACGCAATTGGAGTACCGAAGATGGTGAAGTGTTCTCCGATACCGACCTACGCTCCGCTGCACGCGTTGTGGTTTTGGGCCAGGTGACCGCAAAGAATCTATTTGGCGATGAAGACCCGACAGGCAAAACCATACGCATCAAGAGCAGCCCTTTTCTGGTTACCGGTGTGCTTGCCGCCAAGGGACAGAGTCTGGATGGGCGTGACCAGGATGACAGCGTGTTCATTCCCCTCACTACTGGCCAGCGCCAGGTTTTTGGTAGCCAGTTTCCCGGAACAATCCGTTTCATGATGGTGCAGGGCAAATCAGCAGAAGCAATGGAGGAGGCCGAAATAGAGATCAATCAGTTGCTGCGTCAACGCCATCGTCTGGTGGAGGGTACGGATAACGATTTTACCGTGCGCAATATGGCCGCGCTTGCGGCTGTCGCCACCGGTGCTGCCAAGGTGATGTCGCTGATGCTGGGGGCGATCGCCTCGGTATCGTTACTGGTCGGCGGCATCGGCATTATGAACATCATGCTGGTGTCTGTGACTGAACGTACCCGTGAAATTGGTATTCGTATGGCCATTGGTGCCAATCGTCGCGCCATTCTTACGCAATTCCTGCTGGAGGCGCTGGTGATCTGTATCCTGGGTGGACTGGCAGGCGTGGCGCTAGGCATCAGCGGCGCTTGGGCGGTGAGTCGAGCGGCGGACATGGTGGTTGTTATCACCCTCGGCATGGTGGGTTTGGCGTTTTTCTTTGCATCGGCAGTAGGAATATTTTTTGGCTTTTACCCAGCCAGGAAAGCGGCGGCGATGAGGCCCGTGGAGGCGCTTCGCTATGAGTGAAATTTTTTCGGGAAAATCGACTGCGCTGCACTATTTGTATTCAGTTAGGTTAAGTAGCTTGATATGGCACGATTCCTGCTTATAATAAATTAGACACTTCAAATGTTGTGTTTAATCCTTAAAGGAGAATCAATCATGAAAACCCAAAAAGGTTTTACCTTAATCGAACTGATGATCGTGGTAGCGATTATTGGTATTCTGGCGGCGATTGCGATCCCGCAGTATGGCGATTACACTTCGCGCACCAGGGCCGCAGGTACTGTAGCCGAGCTGGCAGCTTATAAGCTGGCAATTGGCGTGTGCTACCAGGATGCCGGAAGTTTAACTAGTTGCGGTTATGGCCAAAATGGCGTTCCAGCAACCTCCCCGGATTCAACTAATGCTAAAAGTATGACTATCGCAAACGGTGTAGTGAGTGGAACCAGTACGGCAACCGCCACTGACGGAACCCCGTTGACTTTTGTTTTTACACCAGTTCCCACAGTCGGGGCGTCAACCTTGCCGTGGGTAATGACCGGTACAATTTGTAACAACACGCGTGGCCTGAAACCGGGCGGCGGGCTCTGTGCTTAGTTATATAGGTGGAACATAAGCGCAACCTACCAAATAAAAAGCCCCTCCACGTGAGGGGCTTTTTTATGTGTCGCTGGGGGCACGGGCAACGCGACAGCGACAAAGCGTCGCAGTATTTTCTCCGGACGCAACCTGAATTCGGCGGAATGTGCCCTTTTTTGTCACATTACCAACTTCAAATGTTGAATCCACCTGTGTTTAATCCCTAAGGAAACACCGATTTATTCCTTATATTTCCCCCTTCCAACGTAGCCAATAGGTATAATAGGCCGTCGTCATATAGCAAGCGAAAACCATGAATCAGAACACCCGTATTGCAAAGCAACTGAGCTTCTCCCAAGCCGAGTACGG
>CAMDAX010000170.1 GCA_945888885.1 Nitrosovibrio sp. Nv4
TGTTCTGGTGAATGCACTCGACGATATTTTTGACGGCATAAATCTGGTAGGGGCGCATCATCAGCAATTTTTGTTCGCTGGCCACCAGTACCATATAGCGACTGATCATCTCGCCCAACGTGCACTTGGCGAGGAATTTTTCTGAGAAGCTATCCAGGTGGGTGATCTTATTATTGTCCTCACCTGCGAACTGGTAGAGCGGCAAGAAGCGCTCGTCGGCGTTAAAGCTGAAGTGGCGGCTGTTGTTGTTGGCGAAGTACCAGGTATCGCTGCGGTTGCTGACGATAAACAGTTGCAGAAAGCACAGCAGGGTTTTGCTGTAGCCGTTGCCGGGGTCGTTCTTGTAATCAACGATCTGCTGCATGGCGCGGCGCGGGCTGATGGCGAGAGTTTTCAGCTCGATCTGCGCGACCGGCACGCCGTTGATTAGCAGTATCACGTCGTAGCGGTGGTGGCTGTTGTCGGTGTTGATGCGCAGTTGGTTGACTACCTCGAAACTGTTCTTGCACCAATCCTTGATGTTGACCAAGGTGTAGTACAACGGTGTGCCATCGTCGCGCTCGAAGCTGTTGCGCTCGCGCAGATGGCGGGCGGCAGCGAAGACATCCGGGCTGACAATCGTTTCCATCAACCGGGAAAATTCACTAGACGTCAACTTAACTTTATTGAGGTCCTCAAATTTCTCGCGGAAATTCTGCTCCAGTGCAGCGCGGTCGCGAATGTCCGGACGATAGCGGTACTTGAGCTGCACCAGCTTCTCAATAAAGTCTTTTTCAATCTGACTTTCCGTGGTGGTCATCGGAATCTCTTCGGTAGGGTATCTGTGTCATTGTAACAAACGGAATAGGATTGCTTGGTTATGTTAATAACCCGCCACAGACCGCTTTGGCTGAACAAGAATATCAAGCCGCAACCATCACAAATAATTCACTACAACAATTTCGTTACCTTCTCTGCCGGTCGGCAGAGCACGGCTTCATCACCGCGCACTACAATTGGCCGCTGAATCAGATCCGGGTTGTCTACCATGATCTTGATCAGCTCATCATCCGATAGCTGCCGCTCGGCAAGCTTGATGCTGCGTGCCAGCGGTTCATCGCTGCGCAGCACATCGCGCACCGGCACACCCAGTTTTTCAATCAACCCGCGTAACTGTTCTATGGTTAGAGGCACCTCGTAGTAATTGACCGCCTCGAACTCTTCCCCGCTATCCCTGAGGATGGCAAGCGTGGCCCTGCATTTGCTGCAGGTGGGTTTCTGGTAAATGATTATCTTGTTGCTCATGTACTTCCTCCTGTGTTCACTCGATACAATGTGGTTGTCTATTTGGCTGCGATTTTTTCCAGTATATGGCGGGTCATGCTGAGCGCAAGCTCGTGTTCACCCAGAAATACCGTCCCCATCCCTTCATTGCGCAGCAGCGCCGCTTCTTCATCATTATGCGTACGTATAACAATCTCGATTTGCGGGTTGAGCATGCGCGCGGTCTCGATCATGCTACGTGCCTGCAATGTATCAGGGATCGCAATCACCAGCATGCTGGCCCGCGCAATATGTGCCTGTATCAGCACTGCAGGTTCTGCGGCATCGCCGGCAACGGCATGAATTCCGTGCTTGCGCAACCGCTCGACCACTTCGCGATTTTGTTCAGCCACGACCAGTGGTAATCCCTGTTCTGCCAAAGACTCACCGATACGCTGGCCGACTCGACCATAGCCGATTAGCACCACATGCCCGGTTACGGAACTTGATGCGACCGTCATCGGCAGCTCCGCCAACGGATCAACGGTGCGCTCCAGCATGCGGGCGAGCTGCGAGCGCGAGCGGATCCAGGCTTGTATGGGTTCGATCATCTGGAATACCAGCGGATTGAGCGTGATCGAGATCAGCGCTCCCGCCAATATGAGATTCTGGCCTTCGACCGGCAGCAGTCCAAGGGAAACCCCCAGCGCTGTAAGGATGAATGAGAATTCGCCGATTTGTGCGAGACTGGCCGATACCGTAAGCGCGGTATTCAGCGGATAGCGGAAAGCAAGCACGAGCAAAAAAGCAGCCAGGGATTTACCCATCACAATGATGGCAACTACAGCGAGCACCCGCAGCGGTTGTTGCATCACGATGTCTGGATCGAACAGCATTCCGACCGATACGAAAAACAAAACCGAGAAAGCATCTCTGAGCGGCAGTGACTCCTGCGCAGCCCGATGGCTCAGATGAGACTCGCGCATGACCATGCCAGCAAAAAAAGCACCGAGTGCAAAAGAGACACCAAACAGCATCGCAGAGCCGTAGGCAATGCCCACCGCCACCGCGATTACACTCAAGATAAAGAGTTCCTTCGAGTGGGTACTGGCAACATGCCAGAGCAACCATGGGAATACTCGCTTGCCAACAACCAGCATGAGAGCGATGAAGACTGCAACCTTACCGAAGGTAACCAGAAGCGTAATTAACAGGTCTGGATCGGATGCGCCCACCATAGAGCCGCTGGTATCGCCACCCAGCCAGCCAGCCAGCGGCGGCAGCAATACCAGTACCAGTACCATCGCCAGATCCTCGACTACCAGCCAGCCTACTGCAATCTGTCCGTTAACGGACTTGAGTGCATTGCGCTGCTCCAACGCCCGCAACAGTACGACGGTACTCGCCACCGAAAGTGCCAGACCAAATACCAGACCTGCACCCAGGCTCCAACCCCAGAGGGTGGCAACTCCGACACCAAGGGCGGTTGCCACTGCAATCTGCAAGATCGCACCCGGCACAGCAATGCGCCGAACGGCTAATAAATCGTCCAACGAAAAGTGCAGACCAACACCGAACATCAAAAGAATCACACCGATTTCTGCCAGTTGGCGCGATAACTCAATGTCAGCAACGAAGCCTGGTGTTGCCGGGCCAAGAATGACACCCGCGAGCAGGTAGCCGACCAGTACCGGTAGCTTCAATCGATGGGCGATGAGTCCCAGTATCAAGGCAAGACCCAGGCTGGCGGCAATGGTGGTGATTAAGGTGAGGCTATGCGGCATATGTTCGTTTTTTCGGTTAGTCTGGCTATTTCATAGCCATAGCATACCATGCGAGTTTTTATGATGAACACGCAGAATTCTACCTGTCAGGCAACATGGTAAATGGTGTGATTATGCTCAAAGGAATTCCCCCGGGAAATACATGCGCCCGACGGAACAAAACATTAGATAGACCAGCGAGAACGCGAGTGAATTCCACCCACCGTTCAGGCAGTCATGAGTTCCCTGAGGACGTAAGGTAAGATACCGCCGTGCAGATAATAATCTACCTCGATGGCGGTATCTATCCGGCATGACAATTGAATCTCGCGGCGGCTACCATCCTTGCCATGCATCACGAGCGTCACATCCTGCTGCGGGCAGATGTTATCCAGCCCAAGGATGTCGAATTGCTCATCGCCCTTGATTCCCAGTGATTGGGCAGTGTTATTGCCTTTGAACTGCAACGGCAGCACGCCCATGCCAACCAGGTTGCTGCGATGAATACGCTCGAAACTCCTGGCGATTACTGCCTTGACGCCGAGCAACTGGCTACCCTTAGCTGCCCAGTCGCGACTCGAGCCAGTGCCATATTCTTCACCACCGAATACCACTGTCGGCACGCCATCGGCGATGTATCGCATCGCCGCATCATAAATGCTCATCTGCTGACCATCCGGCTGATGTAGCGTAATGCCGCCCTCGCTGCCGGGCACCATCAGGTTTTTGATGCGCACATTGGCGAAGGTGCCACGCATCATCACCTCATGGTTGCCACGGCGTGCGCCATAGCTGTTGAAATCAGTCTTGGCAACATCGTTCGCAAGCAAATATCTTCCGGCGGGAGAACTATCCTTGATGGCGCCAGCGGGGCTGATGTGATC
>CAMDAX010000171.1 GCA_945888885.1 Nitrosovibrio sp. Nv4
AGGCCGCCTCAGACGCCAAACCGGAAGCTCTTTCTGTGAATAGGATGATCAGCTTCGTGTGCCAATAAGAAGCGCCCACAGAATCTGGACGCTTCCGGTGCCGTATGACAGCCAGCTATTTGTTCGGCTGCGGCGTGATGCGGAGATACGGACGCGGCGCGACATAGCCCTTTGGGAACTTCTGTTTGATGACTGCCTCGTCCTGTATCGTCAGCGGGATGATTACGTCATCACCATCGCACCAGTTGCCCGGTGTCGCAACCGAATAATTATCGGTCAGTTGCAGCGCATCAATAACACGCAGCACTTCGACAAAATTACGCCCGGTGCTCATTGGGTAAGTAATGATCAGACGTACCTTCTTTTTCGGATCGATAACAAACAGCGAGCGTACTGTCATGGTCTCCGACTGATTCGGGTGAATCATGTCGTACAAGGTCGATACCTTCTTATCCACATCCGCGATGATGGGAAAACCGACCACCGTGTTTTGTGTTTCCTCAATGTCCTTGATCCATCCCGAGTGTTTGTCTACCGGATCAACCGACAAAGCAATTGCTTTGACATTGCGCCTGTCAAACTCGGGTTTGAGTTTCGCGGTTAAGCCGAGTTCCGTCGTACATACTGGTGTGAAATCGGCGGGGTGCGAAAACAGCACCACCCAGGAATCACTTGCCCATTCATGAAATTTGATCCTGCCGATCGTGGAATCTTGCTCAAAATCAGGTGCAATATCGCCTAAACGTAAAGTCATGACATCCTCCGTTAGATGGAAATTGAAAGCAGAATATAGCTTGACTGGCGCAATGACTCAACAACAATATCCAGCATTAATTTAATGCTGACTATGACCAATCGCAGCGTGACCGTTGCCATGCATGCCATGATCCTTGCCTTGGTTTACACCACTCCCGGTGTGGCAGTTGATTAGCATCTGTCCACAGTCCGCGCCAGTTGTCGAGAATATGCGGCCAGAATATGCAGTCATGATAGCTCAACTCCTTTGTCGTTATTATTCCAATTTCGCCGCCTCAACCATTTCAGGATATTTCAGGGCTTTCTTGGCAGGCTCAATCCCCTGCGCGGCAGCCAGGCGAAACCACTTCAATGCTTCCCGATTATTCCGGGTTATGCCTCGACCGTTGGCATACATCTCACCCAGGCTAAATTGCGCAGCTGCATCCTCCTGTGCTGCAGCCAGGCGGAACCACTTCAGCGCTTCCTGATAATCTCGAGCAACGCCTCGGCCATTGGCATACATCTCACCCAGACTAAATTGTGCATTTGTATTCCCCTGTGCTGCTGCCAGGCGATACCACTTCAGCGCTTCCTGATCATCTTTGGTGGTGCCTTGGCCAGTGGCATACATTTCGCCAAGGCTAAATTGCGCATCTGCATGTCCTTGCGCTGCAACCAGACGATACCACTTCAGGGCTTCCGGATAATTCTGGGTTACGCCTTCGCCAGTGTGATAAATCACACCCAGGCTAAATTGCGCATTTGTATTCCCCTGCGTTGCTGCCAGGTGGAACCACTTGACGGCTTCCGGATAATTCCGGGTTATGCCTTCGCCATTTACATACATCATGCCAAGGTTAAATTGCGCAATTGCATGTCCTTGCAACGCAGCCAAACGGAACCACTTCACGGCTTCCTGATAATTCTGGACTACACCCAAGCCATTGACATACATTACACCAAGGTTAAATTGCGCACTTGCATGCCCCTGGGCAGCTAGCGGCCTGAATATCTTGATGGCTTGTGCGTAGTCACCTTTGCGGTAAGCTGCCGCTGCATCATCGATAGGCGCTGCGGTTGCAGCACCGATACCAAGCAGGCAGCACACGCATGCAGCAATGATCCAGCGTTGAGAAATCATGGTGATGTTGTGATGCATAATGTCGTGTGTAGTGGTGAATATTCAGTGTCTGATTATGCATATTGATCCGGCACGAATTGAAATCACATTCCGTTCGGCCTGAGCCTGTCGAAGGCTATGAAATCATTCATGTTTCGACAAGCTCAACGCGAACGGTTTCATGCTCTATTCGTACCGGATCAATAGTCTTACCACCAGCATAACTCAGTCATGTATTCCCAGGGAGAAAATAAGAACCCGCTGTAGCGGGTCATGGTGGAGGGCTACTGTTGTTTTGATTTACGGGCACCTCTAAAAACCTGATTTCGTCACAATACTTTGTCACTCACAAGAATGTTTCCTTGCATATCAACCATATATCGAACCTGAATTTCTGTTTCTACCTGGTCTTTTTTAGAATTTCTAATTTTTAGAGGTGACCTTACCCCATTCCCAAGGAGACAATGGGGTGAAAGCTACTGTCGGCAGGTTTTTGCTGGTTAACAGTTAGCCATCAGCGATGCTATCATCCAGCTCATGATATGAGCCGGGGCGAATCATAAGGAACCGCATGGACCGTACCGAACGCTTCTATAAGATCGATCAACTGCTCAGTGACAGGACGGTGGTGCCCCTTGATACCTTCCTTGATGATCTCGGCATCTCGCTGGCCACCTTCAAGCGTGACCTCGAATACATGCGTGAGCGCCTCAACGCCCCTATCCAGTGGGACCGTGACAATGGCGGCTACCGCTACACGCAACCCGATCCGCTGGCGCCCACTTTCGCTTTGCCTGGACTGTGGTTCAATTCCGGCGAAGTACATGCCCTGCTCACTATGCAGCAACTGCTTTCCAACCTGGAACCCGGATTGCTAGCAGGACACATCAAGCCTCTGCAGGCCCGCCTCAGTGCGCTGTTGGAAAGCCAGGATCATTCTGCTGCGGAAGTGGAGACCCGATTCCGGATTGTGCATGCCGCACGGCGCCAGACCACCAGCCAATACTTTGAGATAGTCGCTTCCGCTACCCTGGGCCGCAAGCGTCTCAAAATCTGCCACTACAGCCGCCAGACTGGCGAGGAAACTGAGCGCATCATCTCCCCCCAGCAATTGGTCTATTATCGCGACAATTGGTATGTAGATAGCTGGTGCCATCTGCGGGAGGGGATACGCAGCTTCTCCATCGATGTCATTCGCCATGCCGAGATGCTGAAAGAGAAGGCGAAAGAA
This sequence comes from Nitrosovibrio sp. Nv4, assembly GCA_945888885.1. GTDB lineage: Bacteria > Pseudomonadota > Gammaproteobacteria > Burkholderiales > Nitrosomonadaceae > VFJL01. Next base: position 3,090 of record CAMDAX010000171.1, read on the forward strand.
GTCCCCAAGTCAAAATTGAAGGAGGTACTGGAAAGCGGTTACGGTATCTTCTCTGGCAAGGCCGTCACTTGGGCAAAACTCCGTTTCTCCCCGGAACGTGCCCGCTGGGTCGCCAACGAGCAGTGGCACCCACAGCAGAGGGGAAAATTGGAGGTCGATGGAAGTTATCTGCTGGAGATTCCATATTCGGATGACCGTGAGCTGCTGATGGACATCCTGCGCCATGGTGCGGAGGTGGAGGTGATTGCACCGACCAAGTTACGTAAGCGGGTAGGGCAAGAGCTCAAGGCGGCGATGGAATTCTACTGAACGATCCCCGATTAGGAAAAATCAATTAACTCCATTTAGGCTTATGTCTTGCGCTTTTCATTCCACAATGCTGGCATTGCGTTATCGTGCTTGGTTATCCTTGGAATAAGTGCTCAGCCGAGATTTTTAATCCGTGTTCGCCGTCAAGGTATAACTTGCATAAGTCCTCATGCTTGTTGATGTCGATTGCCACGATATCACGCTTTACACCCTTTACACCCTCAATCTCGAATCCCTTATCAAACCTGATTCCACCAAATTTAGACAAGAGAAAGCGGGGGTGGAAGTCTTTCTCAGAACTGGATTTTTGGACATGGTAAACTTTAACTAGAGCCCCAGTTTCGTTAAAATTCGTACGTAGAATACTATCAATACCATTAGGTTTGTTTACTTTGGCATCAGTGTAGATCACGAATGTTTTGCACTTCCTCGCTACTCCTATGTCAATGAATTTTTGAAGCACGCGGATATTTGAGGACTTA
>CAMDAX010000172.1 GCA_945888885.1 Nitrosovibrio sp. Nv4
TGCGATACCTGCTCGCGCGAGTGCTCGCGCAAGGCATGGGCTATTTCATGCCCCATCACAACGGCAATTTCTTCATCAGTAAGTTGTAGTTGATTGATTAGCCCGGAGTAAAACACGATCTTGCCACCAGGCATGCAGAACGCGTTGAGTTCATTGCTGTCAATTATATTGACTTCCCATTTCCAGTCCAGCGCATCCCGACGGAATACCGCAGTTTGCGGTTCGATGCGACGGGCGATTGCCTGTACCCGTTGCAGCAATTTTTGATCCTTATTCAACACGCCTTGTTGCGTCGCTTCCGACTTCAGCTTGTTATAACCCAGCGCGGCCGATTGCTCCAGTTGCTCTGAAGATATAAGCATCAACTGAGAGCGGTTTGCACCAACTGCACCGCCTGCAGTGGTGGTTGCACATCCGGTTAACGCAGCCAACCAAAGACTGACCGATATTGCTGCAAAGAGTCGAAGAGTGGACATGATTTCTCCCAATTAAAGTTTCGTATCATACACAAATAGAGTCATGAAATCCGTCTCACCCATACTTGACTGGTATCTCATGAATTTATATACCTGCACTCGACGGATTCAAGCCTTAAGTGCAATAGCATTATGACGAAAGCGTGATTTGTTAACGAACGTTCTTTCGCAGCCTGGAACCATAACAACGGATCACCGGAAATGACTCCTAAACTCCATTCCTCATATCCTTCACCACCCGCAAAAACGCATCTCCATACCTTACCAACTTGGCCCGCCCCACACCACTGATCTGCCCCAACTCGGTCAAGTTGCCGGGGCGGCAGTTGAGAATTTCCAGCAAGGTGCTGTCGTGAAAAATTACATAGGGTGGCACGCCTTGTTCACGGGCGAGTTCCAGGCGTCTGGCTTTGAGCGCCTGCCACAGCGGGTCTTCATTGGCTCCAGTGAAGGCTTCGCGTAGATGAGAGCTGCGTTCGGCTTTACTGGTTTTGCGTTTGGCCGGTTCAGCATCGCGCCTTAGCCATACAGACTGTTCGCCACGCAACACTGGGCGAGCAGTCTCGGTAAGCTTCAACCCGCCATAAGCTTCCATGTCCACATTGAGCAAACCGGATGCTACCAGTTGGCGAAAGACGCTGCTCCATAGCGCTTGCGCCAATTCTTTGCCGATGCCAAAGGTGCTGAGTTGCTGGTGGTGGAATTGTTCCACCTTCGCGGTGGTCTTGCCGAGCAGCACATCGATCAGATGGGCGACACCAAAGCGCTGGCCGGTGCGATAGACGCAGGACAGCGCCATCTGCGCAGCCTGTGTTGCGTCCCAGGTATCCACCGGTGTTAGGCAATTGTCGCACTGGTCGCAATCACCAGGAAGTTCTTCGCCGAAATAGCGCAACAATACTTGATGGCGGCAGGCGGTAGATTCGCAAAAGCCTAGCAGCGCATCGAGCTTTTGCAGTTCCACGCGCTTGCGCTCCTCGGGTGCATCGCCGGAAAGCAGCATCTGGCGCATGGAGACCACATCGCCCAAGCCGTAAACCATCCACGCATTTGCAGGCAGGCCGTCACGCCCGGCGCGCCCGGTTTCCTGATAGTAGCCTTCCATGCTCTTGGGTAAGTCGAGATGCGCGACGAAGCGCACATTGGGCTTGTCTATGCCCATGCCGAACGCGACGGTGGCGATCATGATGACGCCCTCCTCACGCAGGAAACGGCGCTGGTTGGCGTTGCGTGTAGCGGCATCCAGTCCGGCGTGATAGGGCAATGCGTCCCAGCCCTGCTCCTTGAGCCAGGCTGCCGTCTCTTCAACTTTTTTGCGCGACAGGCAATACACGATGCCAGCGTCATTTGGATGCTCGGTTTCGAGAAAGGCCTGCAATTGCTGCCGTGCGCCGACCTTCTGCATCACGCGGTAACGGATGTTGGGGCGATCGAAGCTGGAGACGAATTGACTTGCCCTTTCCAGTGCCAACCGCTCGATTATCTCGCGCCGCGTCGGTGCATCCGCCGTGGCCGTCAGCGCGATGCGTGGCACATCGGGGAAGCGCTCGTGCAATATGGTCAGTGCGCGATACTCGGGCCGGAAGTCGTGCCCCCATTGTGAAACGCAATGAGCTTCGTCGATGGCGAACAGGGCCAACCCGCTGTCCTGTTGCAACTGCTCCAGCAGATTCAGGAAACTCTCCATCATCAAGCGTTCAGGCGCGACATATAGCAGCTTCAATTCGCCACGCAATAAACACCTTGACACCTCGCGTGCCGCATCGGCATTCAGGCTGGAGTTTAAATAGGCCGCCTGCACGCCAAGCTGTCTGAGCGCATCCACCTGATCCTGCATCAACGCGATCAGCGGCGACACCACGATGCCGACTCCACGCCGTAATAAGGCAGGAATCTGATAGCACAACGATTTGCCGCCGCCAGTCGGCATCAGCACCAATGAATCACCCCCCGCCGCAACATGCTCAACGATGGCCTGCTGTGCGCCACGAAAGGCCTCATAACCGAAAACATCACGAAGGATTTGCTGGGCGGATTGGGAATGAGTAGAGAGAGGCTTTCTAAGTGTCATCCTGAATTCGGCAGCCGAGTGCTCACTTTTAAATTTAACAACATGATTTTTAGCAACTTTTTGTAGCGCTCAGCCTTCACCTTCTGGGTGAGTTCGCTACCGGGCAGACTTAGGATCATCGGTCTGGTCAATTCTTTTTAAGATGCCCTTGAGCATGACCGGTCAATATTCAACCAGCACCAATACCATTACCACCTTGGAGGCAGCAAAAACCAAAACGACAATACCCTACCAAATCATGACCTGCTTCAATGAGCAAGCGCCACCAGCAGGTCAAACATTGGTAGAGGTTAAAATGGTTATGACAATCCAGAAGTGTTGCTCAGCTCGGATCTTTACAACTTGTTACGTCCTCAGTGACTGTTTTCCCGTCTTTGAGCACAATGGTTTGCCTGATTATTTTGCATTCCCGGTTGTCAGCTTGCTGGGCCGGTTGCGCCGATGGCATAACCTCGGCCTTGCCTCTCAAGCCGGTATCCGGGTTACTAAAGGCCTGTGTTTGGCCGGTATCGAACGCCCTTTGTGATGCCTGAGCCATCTTTTGCTTATCCTCCTGTCCAAGATAACTCCCGATGTTGGCACCCACGTAGTAACCTGCAACACCTCCGGCAATAGCGCCCATGATGCGGCCTGCCGTACCTCCCCCGAGATAGCTACCAAGATAGCTTCCGCCAATAGAGCCAGCGATGCTGCCAACCATGCCACCAGTACGCCTTGTTTCTGCAGATTGACATGCCGCCAGTAGCATGACCAGCGCGATTATCGTCAACTGCTTGACCCCTGCATTATTCCGATCCCATTTTATCAGTGACACTTTTGAACTGGAATTGTAATTGGCGGTTTTGTTCATGATGTTTTTCTCCAAAAGTCTATCCTGAACCAGGACGGTCCGCAGGAATGATGATTCACTGACTGAGTGCGCCGAATTATTGTTAACGAACAATGTATGCTTTGAATGATACGACTGACAACTCTCTGTTCTACAACGCATCTTACCGGAAGCCATCGCATACCCTGTATCATGCTCTACCGTCAGATCAATGGTGCATCGCAGGATCGGGTCCCGTCTGGGTTGGCAACTGGTTGACGGAGATTGGTCCAGATTGCTTGTAACAGAGCTGCGGGCGAAAGAAACTTCATTGGCCCATCGATACGCGCCACAAAGCGAGCCATGTGACGCGCCATTCGAACATCCTTCACCGCAGCGGAAAACATCAGTTTCTCTATAGTATTTAACGAAAGGCGATTTGCGAAGTCATTGATCAGAAATCTGTGTCCAGCAAACATCCACATATGTTGGCGCTGATA
>CAMDAX010000173.1 GCA_945888885.1 Nitrosovibrio sp. Nv4
CCCTGTGCAGCATCATAGCTGAAAAAAAACTGCTGTAATTCCTCACTATTCGTAATGCCTGTACAACGGACAAAGCCAGGATAATCCTCGCGTAAATGAGCCGCAAGCCATGCTTGATTTATCCATTGGTTCAACTGACTGTAGCTGAAACAGGTGCGTACCGCCAAGTCCACCGCATCAGCGCTACTTAGATTTTCAATATTGTCAAAACCTTCCCGCTCCAGCCTTAACTCATGTGCATAGCTCATCCCGGCCAGCATGGAGAGCGGCAGCGCGCGGTAGTCGTTGCCGGGAATGCTCTTCACTACCGTGAGCACGATGCGTTCGATTGCCATAAATGCTCGTTTGGGATAAAAACCAAAGAAGAAGCTCAAGAGAGGAAGCAGAGCCAAGCTTGTAGATATTGTTGTAACTGTTTTTGCAGCACTGTCTTTAGGACTGCTTTTAGGATCGGTCTCGACGGGTGGGGTTTCAACAATGGACGAATGTTCAGTAGAATCGGGAAAAGATGATGCTGAAGCCGTGACTGGTGCAGCAACAAAATCAGACTCGTCATGGAACGCGAAAGAAAGTACCAATGCCAGGATACTTGCGACGATCATGCGAATGGCGCCATCAACAAAGGTATGGGAAGTCAGATCCAGCATGAAGTATGCGCGTGCAACCGAGCCGATGAAATAAATATAAGCGCCCAGGAAACCGAACTGGAAAGCGGTCAAGCTCCGGGTGAGATGGGAGTAATACGCATCCGGATTCTTCCCAAATAATTCGGCGAAAGGCCCCATCATCAGCATATTGGCACCAAGACTAAAGTTCACACCCATCTCATGCGATGAAAACACAGGCTTGAATAGCAGAAGAATTGAAGCGCCGAGCAGCACGATAACAGTAGTCAGGAAAACACTGCCCCGGTAGGCGCTGAAAGAGGCACGGCGTTCCATGCTTTTGTGAATCTCACCACGGCGTTCCACTGGGATTTCACGCCGCAGCCGCCGTTCCTTCCGGCTCGCCATGGTTTGTATGTAGGTCAGAGCAAGCGATGGCACCACCAGCACTGCGAGCAACATCATAACCAGATTATATTGAAAGAACACCGGGTCAAACCAGTGTGCAACAGCCCGGAAATCATGATAGTCAACGCCGTCAGGGCCGTAGGCGGATTCAAGGCCGAGTCCCGCAATCAGCGACACCGGTACTAAAAAGACCAACCAGTCATACCAGGCCATGTTCCATTTGCTATTTTCATTCTGCTCCATTACTCCCTCCTGCACTTATTTTGCCTTTTGCTCCAGCCATAGCTTCAGCGACAACTTGAACCCAGAAATCAATGTGGTTAAATGGCCGAGTGGATCTGGCATTTGGCAGTCCCAGGTTCCATCCGATAAACTCCACGTGATCCGCGCGTATGACACCACGGAATTTTCCCCATTGGGCGGAGCTAACCGGAACCATTCCATCGTTGTCCTCCGGAATGATACGCCCATAGGATCGGAGCAAGAAAGTGAGTTCATCGGGAGGGCGGCAACCTGCATAGGAGGAATAGGCTACATCCTCGCGGTCTGGAATCGGCATGGCAGCACGCACCTCGGGAGTCAGCTCGCGCAGTCCCCGGCTACCGATGGAGCGGACCCAGATTGGAATGGGGCTGTACGATTCGAGAAACCATGTTGCCAGAGGTGAGCCATGATGCGGTGTGGCAATAGTGAGCAGACTCTTTATGCGCCGGTCTGGATCAAGATGAGCAATCAGATATCTGGCATCAAGCCCGCCCATGCTATGTGCGATCAAAGTAAATACAGGCGCGTCGCTACGGAAGAGTTGGCGAGCCAATGCCTCAGCACGCTCGGCTACTGTGCCAGCAGGCGGCACTTCCGGAATAAGATAAGCAATATCCATCTTGCGTAACATTTGCCCTACACCACGGAAATATTCGATTGGGCCGCGATGCGAAAATCCAAGAAAGCCGTGCAGTAAGGCTAGTGTGGGAGGGGGCATAATTTTTTGTTCATTTCGTCTTATTTGGAACTCTAAATTATTAGCGGTACCCATATGATTCCATGAATCCAGAAAAGGATAGTTTTGTGTAAATATTGCGATGATAAGCTTAATTCTATACGATCCAGAAAAAAGCGATAATTGAATGGGCTTTAATCTCAAAGAATATAGGGATAACGCAGATCAACGAGTTTATTGATATGACTTCCCCTCACATCGCTCAAGGAGCACCGTTATGACCCACAATCTGTTCAACACCTTAAAAAAACTTTCCCTTTCCAAAGGCAAGAAGGCAAAGTTCTATTCACTCCCTGCACTGGAAAAGTCCGGTCTGGGCAAGATTTCGCGATTACCGGTTTCCCTCCGTATCGTACTGGAATCTGTATTGCGCAATTGTGACGGCAAAAAAATTACTGAAACGCATGTGCGGCAGCTTGCCGGTTGGCAGCCCAATGCTATGCGCACAGACGAGATTCCATTTGTCGTATCGCGCATCGTATTGCAGGATTTCACCGGCATCCCGCTATTGGTGGATCTGGCAGCAATGCGCAGTGTGGCAAGAAAAATGGGTAAGGATCCCAAGCTCATTGAGCCGCTGGTGCCGGTTGATCTGGTGGTTGACCACTCGGTACAGGTCGATCACTACGGCAGCAAGCAGGCGCTCGATCTCAATATGGAAATAGAATTCAAGCGCAATGACGAACGCTACCAGTTTATAAAATGGGGCATGCAGGCATTTGACACGTTCAGGGTGGTGCCTCCTGGTATCGGCATCGTGCATCAAGTGAATCTGGAATATCTCGCCCGTGGCGTACACCAGAAAAATGGCGTGATTTACCCCGACACACTGGTTGGCACCGATTCGCATACCACTATGATCAACGGTATCGGCGTGGTCGGTTGGGGAGTGGGTGGTATCGAAGCGGAAGCGGGCATGCTGGGGCAGCCGGTTTACCTGCTCACTCCGGACGTGGTGGGTGTAAATCTGACGGGCCGGTTACGCAATGGTGTCACCGCCACCGATCTGGTGCTCACCGTTACCGAGGTGCTGCGCAAGGCCAATGTAGTGGGCAAATTCGTGGAATTTTTTGGTGAAGGCACTGCCTCGCTGACACTACCTGATCGTGCTACCGTTGCCAATATGGCACCTGAATATGGTGCCACCATGGGTTTTTTCCCGGTGGATGACGCTACTATCGAATACTTCAAAGGCACTGGTCGTAGCGATGTGGCGGTCGCCGCGTTTCAGTCCTATTTCAAGGCGCAGGGACTGTATGGCATTCCGCGTAAAGGCGAGATTGATTACAGCCGGGAACTGGAACTTGATCTGGGTACAGTTGCACCTTCGCTGGCCGGCCCCAGGCGTCCGCAGGATCGTATCGAAATCGGCAACGTCAAATCCCAATTCACCGGGCTTTTTACCAAACCCGTGACTGAAAGCGGTTATGGCAGGGCAGCAGCAGGTTTGCAGCAACGCTATCCAGTCCGTGGTTGTGATGACCGCCATCTCGACATGGGTGCCATCACTGGCAGCTCAAGCCAAAGTAAGGCTGCGGTGAGACCGGGAACCGAAAGAAATATCGCGGAGATGGTCAACAATCGCCCGTTACTGGGCGCGGATGAAGCTCCGCTATGCATAGCGAATGGCCCATTTGATCTGGGTCACGGTGACATATTGATTGCAGCCATTACCTCCTGCACCAACACCTCTAACCCCAGCGTGCTGATCGCTGCGGGGTTGTTGGCAAAGAAGGCGGTGGAAAAAGGGTTGACAGTGAAACGTCATATCAAGACATCGCTCGCGCCCGGCTCGCGCGTAGTGACGGAATACCTTACTGCTGCCGGTCTGCTG
>CAMDAX010000174.1 GCA_945888885.1 Nitrosovibrio sp. Nv4
AACTCGAATCCGTGAAGAATAATTCAGCTTGGGTAAGGAGTTTTGCAAGAGGCTCAATGGGTAGCGCCCCCTGTCAGGGTGCCGATCTAATGACCTATTTTGAGTCAGTTGATACAAGAGAGGCACGGAATGCTCCAGTCTCTGATAAAATTAGCGATTGAGAAGACGAGGGAATAGGTATGGGACTAGGTATAGAATCAGCATTCTTGCAAAATAATATCGCCATGATTCTAGCCGCCGTAGTGAGCGGTGGCATGCTGCTCTGGTCGGTATTCTCGTCACATCGCTCCGGTAATGAGGTGGATACGCTGGTGGCCGTGCAGCTTATCAACTACAAGGATGCGTTGGTGCTGGATGTAAGGGAAGGCAGTGAATATGATGGAGGCCACATCTCCAATTCGAAGCATATTCCCGCTGACAAGCTTGAGGATCGCATACAGGAGTTGGAAAAGTTCAAAGACAAGCCAATTGTGGTGATACATCGTAGCGGTATGAACGCCAGCGGCAAAACCGGTTCAATATTGGGCAAACATGGTTTTGTACATGTACATAATCTTGCAGGGGGTATCGATACATGGCGGCAGGCGAATTTGCCGATAGTGAAGAAGTAGAGGCAATTGCGTGGCCAGAATAACCATGTACTCCACTGGCGCTTGTCCATATTGCATAATGGCGGAAAGACTATTGCGCTCCAGAGGGGTGACTGAACTCGAAAAAATTCGAGTTGATCTGGATTCAACCCGCCGTACTGAAATGATGGAGAGAACCGGGCGTCGCACCGTTCCACAAATTTATATCGGCGACACCTATGTCGGTGGTTACGATGACCTGGCGCAGCTTGATCGCAACGATGAACTGGTAAAGTTGTTGGCAGCCTAATGTATGACGCGCTGTGGTTAGATAATTTTTGAGAATAGTTATATCCCTATAACGTTGGCTGTTACGCCAATACGTCACTTTTTTGAATCAATCAAAACGGAATTTAACATGAGCGAACAACAGCAACCGATTTTCCGCATCGAGAAAATTTACGCCAAAGACCTGTCTCTGGAGATTCCCCACGCGCCAGGGATTTTCCTTGAACGTGAAGCGCCTCAGGTGGACGTGCAGTTGCATACGGTGGGTGAGCGCATTGATGAAGGTATGTACGAGGTACTGTTGACCGCAACCATCACCGCCAAGGTCAAGGATAAGACCATGTTTCTGGTGGAGGTTCGGCAGGCTGGTATCTTCCAGATACGCAATGTGGCAGAAACCGAAATGGAACCTGTATTGGGTATTGCCTGTCCCAATATTTTATTCCCCTATTTGCGTGAAGCCGTGTCAGACATAGTCACGCGCGCTGGATTCCCTCCGGTAATTCTGAACCCGGTGAATTTTGAAGTTATTTATCAGCAGGACAAACAAAGAGCTGATCTGAATACAACGGTAGCGGCATCACCGGAAGAGGCAAAGCAAACGCATTGAAAATGAAATACGCCGCGCCCCTCAAAAGTTCACCCTGGTGGTGCCGGATTCAGGCGGTACTTTTTGTTTCGTTTCTGATGGTTCAGGGGCATGCCATTGCAGCTATGGAATTTTTTTCCATAGCCGACAGTGCGGTCATCATGTATGACGCTCCATCACGTAGGGCTGGTAAAGTGTTCGTGGTAAGCCGTCACCTGCCAGTGGAAGCGATAGTGAAAGTTGAGGGCTGGGTTAAGGTGCGTGATAGCGGCGGCAGTCTTGCCTGGGTGGAAGAAAAAACATTAAGCAATAAGCGTTACGTGATTATCATTGCGCCGCAGGCCGAGGCATATCAGGCTGCAGATGTAAATTCGCCGCTGTTGTTCGAGATCCAGCAAAATGTTGTGATGGAGTGGCTGGAACCAGCCGTGAACGGTTGGATCAAGGTGCGTCACCGTGACGGCGAGAGCGGCTACATCAGGACATATCAGGTCTGGGGCTCATGAAAATAGCTATCCTGGGTGCGGGCGCCTGGGGCACAGCGCTAGCCATTAATCTCGGCGCACGTCATCAGGTGACATTGTGGACAGTGGATGCGGAGCATCTTGCCGAGATGGTTTCGCAGCGCACCAACCAACGATATCTTCCCGATTTTCCCCTACCTGATTCACTGCAACTGACTTCTATGCTTGCCGCAGCCGTTGACACTGCTGACCTTGCATTGATTGTCGTTCCTGTCGCCGGTTTACGCGAGACATTGCGCAAGGTAGTTGCTTGTGGAAAAAAAACGCCGGTGATCTGGGGATGCAAAGGATTCGAGGCACAGTCTGCCATGTTGCCACATCAGGTGGCGCAGGAGGAATATGCCGGAGTGGCGCCCTGCGGCGTGTTATCAGGGCCAAGCTTTGCCCAGGAGGTTGCGCAGCGGTTACCTACTGCCTTGACCCTGGCATCAGATGATGAAGAATTCTCCAAAAACGTTGCAGCACAATTGCATACAGCCTGGTTACGAGTTTATTCGAGCAGAGATATCGTTGGCGTGGAAACGGGTGGGGCGGTCAAGAACGTTATCACGCTAGCTGCCGGCATTTCCGATGGTATGGGTTTTGGCCACAATGCCCGTGCTGCACTGATTACACGAGGGTTGGCCGAGATGACCCGGCTCGGTCTGAAACTAGGCGGGCACCTGGAAACCTTCATGGGACTGGCGGGGGTTGGTGATCTCATACTCACCAGTACTGGTGACCTGTCCCGTAACCGTCGGGTGGGTCTAATGCTGGCTGCAGGGCGGCCGCTGCCGGACATTCTGCACGATCTGGGACACATTGCAGAAGGAGTGTACTCGGCACGGGAAGTGCTACGGCTAGGCCAGAAACTGAATGTAGAAATGCCGATTACTCAGGCAGTCTGCAGCATACTGTACGATGGTGTGCCAGCCAGGATGGCAGTGGAGGCATTACTAAACAGAGAGCCGAAGACCGAGAATGGCTGAGCAGGATAGGGCGAAGAAAAACAAAAGAGAACCCTAAAAAATTCGAACTACAGTTGTGAGCAACGAAGTATTGTAACGAAATCTATATTTTTAGAAGTGACCTGTACTCATTTTGCTTCAGTAAACCCCGTCTGCCGCCAGGCTTCATAGACTACTACCGCGACGGCATTGGATAAATTGAGACTGCGATTGCCGGGTATCATGGGCACGCGGATGCGACGCTCTTCCGGGAAATTTTCCAACATCTCCGCCGTCAGTCCGCCACTTTCTGAGCCGAAAAGAAAAACATCTCCGCTGACATAGGCCGCCATATCATAACGTTGCCCCCCCTTGGTGGATACGGCAAAAATGCGCCGACCTTGCAGATCTCTGGCGCAGTCTGCCCAATTTTCATATACCGTTATGCTGGCAAACTCGTGGTAATCGAGTCCAGCACGTAGCAGTCGTTTATTCTCCAGAGTGAAGCCCAGTGGCTTGATGAGATGCAGCTTTGTACCTGTATTAGCGCACAGGCGGATAATATTGCCGGTATTGGGCGGGATTTCAGGTTGGAATAGAATCACATCGAACATAGCACTTACCAATCAAGGTAGAAGAGTCATTTTATCTGGGTTTATGGGCGCTTCCTTAGGGAAACGCAGATTTATTCAGTCCGTTCGGGCTGAGTATGATATTCGTCCGCAGGCCGAAAGGCGTTGGCAAGAAACAGGGCTGTGGTGTGTTAACGTTCGTAGTGTTGCTTTCGGACAAAGACCGGCTGAGCACTGGTGCCATTGAGCCCGTCCTTGAGTATGGTTGAGGCATC
>CAMDAX010000175.1 GCA_945888885.1 Nitrosovibrio sp. Nv4
AGCCTGCAGCCAATCATCCCTGGAGAAACATGCCTGTCGGCAAGTCCGCCAACGACGGGCAGCGAGCAGCACCGTAGCAAAGAAAATCAGGAAAAGCGGACATTTCTATTTTGCAGAAAAGCGGACATTTCTATTTAGCGTTGACAGGATTTCATGTTGAATTCCACCCACACGATTTCACGAAGACCCGAAAATGTCAGCGGATCAGAATCATTTTAGAACTAGCCTGCTCGATCGAACCCCTGCAAGGCAGCACAGGCTAAACCGTAGATCAGGATAGCTAGCAGGACTACCACGGAAAATCCCAGATGAATTGCCAGTAAGGTAGCAAGGGCTGCCCCGACCACCGAGGCGCAACCGTTGATCGCCCATGCCCAGGGAATGGCGTCCTGGGCTGCATATGCCAGCCGCATTATGCCGACAGGGAAGGGTATTCCCATGCACACCGCCACTGGCGCGACTAGCGTCACGGAGATTATTATTTTTGCCGCATTGGGTAAATGGCGGCGCTTGAAACAGGCCCGGCAGGATGGCGAGGTAGAGCAGCGATAAGACTCCCATCACCATTACCGCCAAAGTGACATATCGACTGTTTGCCATTTTCTTCTGCCAGCGTTCGGTAAGCCAGCTTCCCGCAGCGGCAAATACCAGAAATGCGCACAACACGGTCGCTACAGCGTATAAGGGATGGGCCAAAAATAGTACAAATGCCATCAGCATCGCCATTAAAAGCATCAGAGAAAGTCACAATAGCTTCTTTGCTTGCAAGGCATCGCTCACCCGTTGTTGCAGCTCGCTTGCTGGTTCCCGTGCAGTATCGAAAACGATTGCAATGGCACGTTCGTCAGCTTTCAGCGGTTCCTGCGTTTCAAGTTGATGCGCGAGCACCTCAAGAGTCGCCTCTGAGGCATTCCTGGCTGCACGTGTGCGCTGCAGCAGACGTCTGCGTAATTCCTCATTTTCAGCTAGACAACTCACTATGACGAAGGGGATATTCCGTCGTTGCGCAAGCTGGTGAAAACTGTTTCGTTGCCAGCGCTGAAGAAATGTCGCATCGACGATAGCCACGCAACCGGCATCAAGGATGAGACCGGCCAAGCGCCGCAGTTCCTCATATGTGGCTCGCGTCGCCGATTCGGCATAGATGCCGCCGCACACCTCTGAGTCGCTTTTCGAAAACGGTGCAATGTGCTGCATCCATTTGCGCTCTATATCCGAGCGTACCCGGATGGCGCCAAGCTCTTCCAGTAGTGATTGCGTCACGGTTGTCTTGCCAGAACCTGACAGTCCATGCGTGATGATCAACCCGGGTCTCGGCGGTGCGGCAACTTTGCTTGCATAGCCGGTGTAGGCTGCATAAGCATCAAGCGCCAGCTTTTTGTCCTGAGCGTTCAGATGAAGCTGAGAGGCACGAATGCATGCCACCTTTGCTCCTACCATAGCGCGATAGACTTGGTAATAACTCAGCAGGCACAGGCCCGCATAATCACCTGTTTCCTGCAGATAGGCATTGAGGAATCGCCAAGCGAAATCTGGCCGGTCATGTTCATCCAGATCCATGACAAGGAAGGAAATCTTGTTGATGACGTCGATCCAGCGCAGATTGGGATTGAATTCGATGCAGTCGAAGATCTGGATTTCTCCATCCACCAGCGCAATATTGCCAAGATGCAGGTCTCCATGGCACTCGCGGATGAAGCTGTGTCTGTGCCGCTGCGCGAAGGCTGGCAGCAATGCTTCATGCTTTGCGCAACTCCATGCTTCAAGCATAGCGAGGGAATTACATTCGATGGACGGATCGAGTAAGGTGCGGATATGCATGAAATTCTGGCGCATTGCCGACTCGATGCTGGATGCACTGCCGTATTCCTGATTGGGTTGAGCACATTCAATGCGTTGATGAAAAGCCGCAATGGTAGTTGCAATCGTATCAATTTGTTCGGCAGTCAGCCAGCTGCGGCAGAGAACATGATCCAGCAGTCCATCTTGCGGGAACTGGCGCATTTTCACTGCGAATTCGAGCACATCTGATTCGGCACCGAGCTTTGGTTTGTACGGTGTGCCGCCAATCGGGACGACGCTCAGGTAAAGCTTGGGTGCGAGCCTGCGATTTAGCCGCAACTCCTCTTCGCAGAAGAAATGACGCAGTTTCAGTGTTGTAAAATCGAGGAAGCCCAAGTTGACCGACTTCTTGATCTTGTAGGTGTAAGATCCTGTCAGCAGAACAAAGGAGATATGGGTCTCGATCAACGTTATTTTTTCGACGGCATGCGGATAGCATGCCGGATCAAGCAATGCATGGATGAACCTCCTGCTCCCACGTTTGGCTAGGGGCAGTCTGGGTATTCATGAGAGAGGCTAAGCGGCTGATTGTAGGCTGTACAATGGGTTTCGCAGCCCCGCTCAATGAATGGAATCAATACTACATTCCGATCTATCATAGGTGGCCTCCATCCTTTGCCCGATCCGGGCATCAAGGTTATACCGGTATCTCGGGATACAGAGCCTATCATCTGCCTCTCCTATGACACTCAAATCCAGTCATATGGACAATAACGCTTACATCAGCCAATACTCAGTTTTATAGGACAGGCCCGCCAAACATTCAAGGCCAGTCAGCGGACAGCGACGACGATCTCAATCAGCGCTACGCCTGCTGTCTGGATTAGCATATCGTCAGGCCTATACAGTCTCCAATTCCATTTCATCAGTGATACTTCGGTGATATCCTCATTCGTACGTGGCCGTACTATTAGCCTGGAAGGAAGCCCTTCTGAGGGTGTAATGTCTGTGGCGTTCATTCGTCATCGCCTCATTTCATTTTCAAACTGGAATTGGAATAAGCCGCACCCAATACCTGGCTGCAAAACCCCGGATGCGGTCTATACTGTGAATGTCATAGACTTATGATGAGTAGTCCAAAAGTTAGTGCTGGTACTCCTGCTGCTGAGTTTGAATGCCAGGATTTCTTTGGGTTCTGTTTGGGAGGTTACTTTGAAGAAGATTTCTGCTATTGCTGCTATGGGATTGTGCCTTGTCGCTACTACTGTGATGGCAAGTGATAATCATGAGCGTCGAGTTCTGTTCATGACCGAGATACAGCGAAACCATATCCTTGTTGAGATGCGAGCGCTACTGGCGGGAACGCAGAATGTTTTGCACGCACTCGCTGTAGATGACATGGCGGCAGTGGCCCGGCATGCACGCCCGCTTGGTACGGGCATGGCGCATAAGGGCGAAGATCATCTGCAAGCGGCACTGCCAAAGGAGTTCATGCAGCTTGGCATGTCGGTGCATAAGGATTTTGACCAGATAGCGACTGATGCAGAATCCTTGAAAAATTCCAGGCACACGTTGAAGCAATTAAGTCAGTCTATGAACAAGTGTGTCGCCTGCCATGCGGCTTATCAGATTCGCATTACGGGCCAGCCCATAAAATTGGATGCTCGACCCATACAGCATAAGCATTGAGGTCTCTGAGCCGGGTGCTTGACCGAAAAACCCCGGATGAGGTCTACTACGGAAATCCATCCAGTCCGTAATGTGCAACAGAGACCGGAGTCGGTAGAGTTGCACTTGGATAGTGATCCGGCACGAATTGGAATCACATTCCGTTCGGGCTGAGTATGATATTCGTCCGCAGGCCGAAAGGCGTTGGCAAGAAACAGGGCTGTGGTGTGTTAACGTTCGTAGTGTTGCTTTCGGACAAAGACCGGCTGAGCACTGGTG
>CAMDAX010000176.1 GCA_945888885.1 Nitrosovibrio sp. Nv4
CACTGCGTTGCGTAGTATTCATTTCGGGCGCCGATGTTGTCTTTAGAACCTCCATCTTGCCAGTAATGGCCGCCCTTTTCTACCTCTTTTCGCTCCCAATTCTCCGGTTAATTCAGCTCAGGTGGGGAGTTTTGCAAGAGCCTCGATAGTCTTGATGCACTGGAGGATCAGCTCGAAGTGGCCCCGAATACCTTTGAGAACAATGCGCCAATGGTCAAGTCCATTGTGGCTTGGGAATGGATTGCTAATGCTTTATTGAATTAGAAATGGAATAAAATCCAGATTTCGTCACAATACTTCGTTGCTCACAAAAACGTTTCCTCACGTATCAGCCATATGCTGCATCTACATTTCTTGCTCCCACTTCATCTTGTTTAAAATTTTGAATTTTAGAGGTACCCATGGTTCTATTGCAAATGGGCATCACAGCATATCGGGAGAAACAACCATGCGCAGCAAGGTTTCCTCACCCCCTCCCTTATCCTTGCGACTGAACCACCATACGGCGCCCTTTTTAATATTCCATCCCGCCAACTCGCCGGACAGCAGTAATGCCGCTACTTCTCCCAGCGTCGGTTGATGGCCGACCACCACCACTGCACCTTTGGCAGCGGGCCAACCGACGGCAGCGAGAATTGTTTTCGCAGAAGCGCCGGTTCCAATCTCTTTGACGGTTTCAAAATCGTTGCCAAGCGCACGGGCGGTCTGCTGAGTACGCCGGGTGGGGCTGACCAAGATGTGCGTATTTTCCGGCAATCTCGGTTTAAGCCATTCTGCCATAGCTTGTGCCTGTTTCAATCCCTTACCGGTAAGTTCACGCACAGAATCGGGCATACCGTCCTCAGCTTCAGCATGACGCCATAAAATAAGCTCCATAACTTCCCCTAAAAAATTAGAATTCGTTGACCATGATACCCATCTAGACGTCTCTAAAAGTTCAAAGTTCTAAGCACGACAAGGTGGGAACAAAGAATGCAGACACAACATATGACTGATATATAAGAAAATATTTTTGTAAGCAACAAAGCATTGTGACGAAATCTGAATCTTTAGAGATGGTCATCTTACTAATCCATACCTGAATCTGCCGCTTGCTGGAACAGTACCTCCGGCCCCACAATTGACTGTTGGACTTCGACCACTTTACACCTGGATTTAATTCCTTGTTTAAGCGTCACCTGACGCAGCGGCACATTAAAAATCCCGGCAAGAAATTGCAGTAGCGCGGCATTTGCTTTGCCTTCGACTGGTGGAGCGGCTAGTTTAATTTTGAGTGCATTACCATGCAGCCCTGCAGCCTCGGTGCGCTTTGCACCGGGCTGGACATGCAGGGTGAGAGTAAGCCGCCGGCCACCATCGTCGCTACGATACCAAGTGCAATGCATCAGAATAGTACAGAGATTTCCCGTTGCATCCCTGCTACGACCATCAACAATAATTGAATCAGTACCAGCACGAACAGTGGTGACAGATCGACATTGGCGATGAGCGGAATACGGCGGCGGAAAATTCCCAGAAACGGCTGGGTGAAGTTGTCGAGCAACGGCGTTATGGGACTATGGGGGCTGACCCAGGAAAGAATTGCCTGCATAATTACCGTGATCAGGGTGATGTAGAGCGGCATCTTGATGATTTCCATCAATGCCAGCAGCCCCAGTCCACCAGCGGCGGCACCCATGGCTGAGCTGAAATCATAGCCTTTTAGCGCCAATGTTCCTGCCAGCAGAGCACATTGCGCCAGCCATGCCAGCAGCAGCGTGGAAAGATCCATGCCGCGCAGACCAGGAATTATCCCGCGCGCAGGACGCACGATAAAATCGGTGAAGGCAATGAGAAATTGCGACAGCGGGTTGCGGTAGGGCGCACGCAGCAGCTGCATATAAAAACGCAGAAACAGCGCCAAGGAGAATATTCCCAACAAAGTTTCGAGCAGAAATGTCAGTATCTGATTGAGCATAGCCGTTCCCTGAAAGAAACTTGTAGCTGAAGTTTATTCCTTACCATACTCGTCGCCCATTTCGCACGCTCGCTCATGCGCCGCATGAATCGCGCGTGCGATCGTATTTTTGACTCCGTGATTTTCCATGCTCTGCAATGCACGTTCGGTGGTGCCACCCTTTGAGGTTACCCGCGCGCGTAGCGTAACGGCATCTTCATCGCTCTGGCTTGCCAGCTTGGCTGCGCCGAGAAAAGTTTCCAGGCTCAACTGCCGCGCCTGGGCTGCGTTCAGCCCCAGTTCTTGCGCCGCCTGCTGCAGCGTTTCGATGAAATAAAAAACATAAGCCGGACCGCTACCGGATACGGCGGTGAGTGCATCCAGCAACTCCTCGCGCTCCAACCATAATACTGAACCCACCGCAGCGAGAATGACTTCGGCATGCTGCTTTTCCTGCGCACTTACGCCAGGCATGGCATAGAGGCCAGTGACCGCAGCGCGCACCAGTGCAGGAGTATTCGGCATCGCACGCACCACCCGCGTATGTCCACCTAACCAGCGACAGATATCACTGGCGCGAATGCCGGCAGCAATGGAAATGACCAGATGCTCTTTAAGCAGCGGTGCCAGTTGCTGCGCTACAACCGAGAGCTGCTGCGGCTTCACTGCCAGCAGGATGGCGTCACTGCCACTAACGCTGTCGGCAATATCTGTCACCGCTGCCACACCAAATTCGCGTGTCATTTTTTCACGGCCTTCGGCGCTGATTTCCACTACGCGGATTTGCGTCGCAGAATAGCCTTGCTGCAAAAGCCCGCCGATCAGCGCGGAAGCCATGTTGCCACCACCGATGAAAGTGATATTCATATGAACCTTGCATTGGTGAAGTTGTGTAAACCCGGATGATATACCAAGCCTGGGCATTTCATAAACCTAAAAACCGTAGTTGAAGCCACTCAAATTGACTGGAGTCCATATAGATAGTGACTTTCGAAGGCTTTGATGGCCTCTCCAAACAGGTGAGGTTATAAAAAACCAGCATGGGCAGGCTGAAAGCATTGCCATTGCTTGCTTCCAGCCGATTCATGGCAAGTTCGGAGCAGTTGGCATCGCTTGTCGCAGACACACGCCAGCATTGGGTTTCAGCTGTTTTTCCTGAAAATCCCAACTGCGTTTTTTAGGATGAAAGAACCTGCAGAATATTTTTTGCACTCTGGGGGTATTTCAGCTCCATCTCATCAGTGATACTTCGTTGATATCCTTACCCGCGCTTTGCCGTTCTATTTATCCCGAAGGAAGTCCCCCTTTGGGGGCGTGCTGTCTGCATAGGCTATTCATCATCGTCCCGTTTCACTTTCGGACTGGAATTGGAGTCTCTTGCAAAAGTCGCGACAATTTTTAAACGAGCCTCAGCAGCGTCGTAGCAGCATTACCACTGCCCGGAGATCAAAATGGCCCCAAATTCTCCAAAAGCCCGTTTGGTGCGATTGAAAGCATTTGCGATTTTTTACGAGTTTTGCGAAAACTGAAAAAGTACATGTTCCGCATTATAACCATGAAAAATTGCTGGGTGGATTCAACTCTGAAGTGCAACTTTTCTAAGGAAACACCGATTTATTCCTTATATTTCCCCACTAGTGTCCGGTTAAAAATCAAATAGAATCATTTGGTTATTGGGTTGTGGTGTAATGATTCTGCTGGTATTGGGCTGCAAGGCGCATGAAATAGGGGTTTTCTCGAAAACAGAGACCGACAATATCTGTAGCAAAGTGTAGAGCGA
>CAMDAX010000177.1 GCA_945888885.1 Nitrosovibrio sp. Nv4
TTGAGGGCCACATCATAGCCTGGAATCAGCGCGCAGTAGAATTATATGGCTACAGCGAGGAGGAAGTGTTGCAGCTCAATGCCGCTGTGTTGACTCCAGATGAAGCGCACGAAGATATGCGCACCCTGTTGGGGCAATTGCAGCGCGGGAAAAAAGTGCTTTCCTACAAAACCTTGCGTCGTGCCAAGAATGGTCGAGTATTTAAGGTGTCGCTAACTATCTCGGTATTACTGGACCAGATTGGTAACCCATCCTCCGTTGCGTTTACCGAGAGGGAGATAGCGTGACCAAAAACAAAGAAAATAAACAGTCTAATATCGCCGAACCTTTTAACAAAGACAAATCGTTCGACAAATCTGAGTCGGTTGAGGAAAGTGCGACGCCTAACTATGCTAAACAGTTAGACGGACTGGGAGCTTTCTGCGAGAAAATTTCAGTCGATACGGGATCAAGATGTAAGCTCAATGATCATTTGCTGCAGGAGTTGCGAACTCACCAGACTGAATTGATGATGCAGAACCGTACGCTCAGGGAAGCGCAGCAATTACTGGAAATGGCACGTGATCGCTACGCCGATCTGTATGATTGTGCTCCGGTGGGTTACTTTACCCTGGACAAAGCCGGGCGCATAGTGGAAATCAACCTGACTGGTTGCGCCATGCTGGAGAAGGAGCGAGCATACCTTATCGGTCAACTTTTCATAACGTATGTAGTCGCAAGTGATATCCATATATTTCATCAGCACTTACGCGACACTTTTTGTACCTCAGGAAACATCGTTAGCAAGTTGAGAATTAAAGTCCAGGGCAACCAGACCAGCCTCATCCGCCTGGAATCTTTAGTTGCGAGTGGCGACGGGGTGGGACGCACAGTTATGACCAAAGTCAGCGGGTTCAAGGATGCCGAGACGCTCAATCTTGAGTGGCTGCGGGAGAACCGGATGCTGACGCAAGGCATATTCAGACTACAGGAAGAGGAGCGCCGCCAGCTTGCACGCGAATTGCATGACGAACTGGGTCAGTGGTTGACCGCCATTTCTGCCGAAGCCCAGGCAATTTCCAATAGCGTCAGCAAAGACTCCAAAATATATATTGGCATCCGGGCTATCAGAGAAAGTGCCGGTAAAATGAATGAGATTATCCATGGCATGCTGCATCAATTGCGTCCAGTGTTGCTGGATACGCTGGGGCTGGTGGATAGCCTGAACGAACTGAAGAGGCGGTGGTGTACGCACCATCCCGGGATTAATTTTGAACTGGAGTTCAGCGGCAAGATGGAGAGCCTCGGCGAGTTAATTAACATTACTGTATACCGCCTCGTGCAAGAAGCGCTCAACAATGTTTCCAAACATGCCCAGGCTTCCAAGGTTAAGGTGCGATTGATCCATGAGCATGGCGGGGCTGCCGCTGATAATGCTCTGTTGCCAGATCAGGAGGACACATTGTTCCCGATAGCATCAGTGAACTTTCCTGCTACCGGCTTCCTGCGGCTGAGCGTGGAGGACAACGGTAAAGGCTACGATTCTAATCACAGATTTGACGGATTGGGGCTGTTGGGAATGCGTGAGCGTACGATTGCGGTGGGCGGAGAATTCATTTCGCATAGTGTGCCAGGCCATGGCACGCAGATTCAGTTCAAATTGCCAGTCGGCTAGCCAGAAGAATATTATTTATGGGCGCCTCTAAAACTTCAGAGCTCTAAACAAGATAAGGCGGGAACAAAAAAAGTAGACGTGGCACAGGATTGATGTGTAACTCCGATTCCATTTCATTAGTGACACTTCGTTGATTTCCTTACTCACGCCCTGCCGTACTTTCGTACTGTCTGCGGCGTTCGTTCGTCATCGCTTCGTTTCACTTTCGAACTGGAACTGGAATAAGGAAACATTTTTTGTGAGTAACGAAGTATTGTAACGAAATCTGGATTTTTAGAGGTGCCCTTATGACTCTGAACCCGACTTCCAAGAGCATCACCGTGCTGCTGGTGGACGACCACCCCGTAGTGCGTGCCGGTTATCGTCGCCTGTTCGAAAGCACCACGGACATTCGCGTGGTAGCGGAAGCCGGTGATGGTGAGACCGGCTACGCTCTTTACCGGGAATTAAAACCCGATGTGATGGTTCTCGACCTCAACATGGCTGGTATCGGCGGTATGGAAACTCTGCGCCGTGTCAAGGCGCATGACCCGGACGCGCGCATTCTGATATTCAGTATGTACAGCAATGAAACCATGATTCAGCGTGTGCTGCAGATGGGTGCAAACGGATATCTCACCAAGCAAGGCAGCCCAGAGCAAATGATTGAAGCGGTACGCCAGATAAAACGGGGACAATTTTATGTCGACCCAAAACTGGTATCGGGTATGGTTGTTGCCAACATGACTACCATTAATATGCGGGAAGATCCATTGAGTGTTCTTTCCAAGCGTGAATTCCAGTTATTCGGATTGCTGGCAGAGGGAAACTCAACAGTACAAATCGCCGCCATGCTTTCTATCAGCCCCAAGACTGTCGGTGTTCACCACACCAACATTATGCGCAAGCTGAAATTGCTGAATAAGGCCCAGTTGATTCGTCTGGCGATACTCTGTAACGTCATCGAGGCATAATTCCAATTCCAATTCCATTTCCATTTCATTAGTGACACTTCGTTGACATCCTTATTCTAGTCCCAGTCAGAAGCGTCACTAATTATCCACCACCAACTCTGCTTGCCCTGCCCCTTCGACTTTGCTCAGGACTGAAGGCTAGTAGTTACATCAAGCTCAGGCCGAACGGAATGCGATTCCAATTCGTGCCAGATCAATATTATAAGGATTCTGCTTAGCCTGGAATAGGCCATTCGCTTATCCCATTGTCACGGTAACTGCTCTATTGTACGTCTGTCATAGACAAACAGAGGGCAGATCAGATGAACAATACCCGTAGTGAAGAATACGAAGTTGCACCCATTAGTGGCGAGATGTTTTGGCCATCCAGAGTGGATGATATCTCCGTTGAAGAATCTGAAGCTGCACCAGTCAGAGCTGGGGCTGCAGTCTTTGCTGACTCCCCGCAGGCTGACGTCACTCAGATCTATTTCAAAGAGATCGGCACTAACGCCCTGTTGAGTGCGAAAGAAGAAGCAATACTAACGCGACGGGTCAGGCAAGGTGATTTCGCCGCACGGCAAAAAATGATCGAATGCAACCTGAGGTTGGTAGTGAATATCGCCAAGCGCTATACCAACCCCCATCATGGTGTCGCCTTACTGGATCTGATCGAAGAAGGCAATATGGGAATGATGCACGCACTGGACGAATTTGACCCGGAGCGCGGATTTCGTTTTTCTACTTATGCCACTTGGTGGATTCGCCAGAATATCGAGCGTGCCATCATGAATCAGTCACGCACCATCCGTCTTCCGGTGCACGTCATCAAGGATCTGAACGGTGTTCTGCGGACATTTCGCCACCTGGAAGCGCATCTTGGTAGAGAACCCAAAGCAGAAGATGTGGCGTATTTTCTGGGACGCACGGTGGAGGAGGTGCGGTGGATGCTATCGCTGAACAGCGGTGCGATTTCACTGGATGCGCCGCTCGACATCGACCCGATGCTGTCCATTGGCGACGGCATAGTGGACGACAGCC
>CAMDAX010000178.1 GCA_945888885.1 Nitrosovibrio sp. Nv4
GGGCTTCTGGTAGTTGGCTAGCAATTGGTCGACGAGTTCATGCAGGGCTGCATTCTTTGCTTTCTTTGCTACGGTCATGTTCACTCCTTGTTGAAGTTAGACAGTTTCCTGCCAAATGACCGTTTACACAAAATTTCTTACACCCTCGAAACTGAGCTGAATTTAGATAAAGACAATAAGACAGTCACGGCGACAAACGCCGCGAATAGTTTCCAGGAGGAGAATGCGGCAATCGCAAGCTCCCCATTCGATGGACATCCAGATAGCGAAGTGCGCTGACGGGACTTGGCTGTATAAGTGAAAATCCAAAACATCGAAATAAACGTCTAACAAACGTGTTCCATTATATCTTTTTGGTTATAAGGGTTACCGCTTCACCATATAAGCGTTTAATCGCAAGGAAAACCACCATTAAGACGAAGCGCGGATACCAAAGATCACTCTTGTCCGTTTGATTCAGTTACGTTTTCAATACTCACAGAATTCGATCTAATAAGCCCCGTCAGTCGCCAATTCATCTGCAATAGCAAACGGTACTCTTTGAAGAATTGGCGCGTCTGTATATGCCGTCTACATGCTCTACCAAGGCCAACGGGGCGGTCTGAATCTCTATCGCGGGTCACGCCCATATCCCAAATCCTGATATCTGGGGCGACGTTAATTTGAAATTCCGTATTGGCCGGTTGCGCCCTATAAGGCGGCAATTCAGCGACAATAAGCTTGATTAGCAGGGGTGCTCGGTCAGCAAGGGACAGGATGCGCGACCTGTTTTCCGCGATGGCTTCCATCGTCCGTTCAACGGCAATATCCTGATAGTAGCGGCTGGGATGCGCGCCGCCCTTATCCTCGAACGGTACGGATTTCGGTTTCGTTCATTGAAGCACAATGTGTCAAGCATGAGTCAAGCTATTCGTCAAGCGAATCCCAAGAAAACCGCCAGCGCACGATTCACCGCCAACATCGTCTCATCATCCAGGCGACCTATTATCGTTCCGATCTTTTCGTACGGGATGGATTGGGGCTTATCTACCATCACCTGCGAAGGTTTAGACAGGCCGTTTAACTCACTTGGATTCACGGAAATACGAAACAGCGGTGCATCGCGCAATTCGCTTGTCACCGGCAAAATTGTCACAGAAGGATGCGTATCGAACAAATCGGACTGAATGACCAAGGCTGGGCGCGGTTTGCCGAGATCGCCCTGCAAAGCCACCGTCACCAGATCGCCACGCCTCATTGCCAGCCTTTGCGGTCGGCTATCTCCTCAAGCCAATCGGTAGCTTCCTGTTCATGCACATCGCCCTGCAATAACTGTGACTGGCGGTGGCACTCCTCGGCAAAGCCAGCGTGCCGGGTATCTGGCACCCAAATCTGTACCGGACGCAGCCCGGAAGCTCGCAGCGCAGCACGATGCTTCTGCACTCGTTCTAATGTACTTGTACTCATAAAAACCTCCGGCAATAATCGTTACATGAAACAGATAATAACCAGTTTTTTTGTTACATGCAACAACTCAAGGGCTGCTACTCGACTGGCGATGTGCAGGCCATTCTGGGCAGCAACGGGCGCGTGCGCGGTAACGCCACCCGGGCCACGGTACCGTTCCTGCTCAAGGGTATCGTGTTCGGCAACGACGGGCGCGCTATGTCACCCTGGCACACCAGCAAGAAGAACGGGCACCGCTACCGCTACTATCTTCCGCAGCGCGATGCCAAGGAATATGCTGGAGCTTCCGGGTTACCCCGCCTGCCTGCCGCCCAACTCGAATCGGCGGTGCTTGAGCAATTGCGTGCCATCTTGCGCCAACCCACGCTGATCACTGAGATCGTGCCGCAGGCAATAAAACTGGATCCGTCGCTGGACGAAGCCAAGGTCACGGTGGCCATGACGCGGCTGGATACAATTTGGGATCAGTTATTTCCAGCCGAGCAGAGCCGCATCGTCAGACTGTTGATCGAGAAAGTGATCGTGTCGCCGACCAGCATGGAGCTGCGCCTGCGGGCCAACGGCATCGAGCAGGTAGTGATGGAATTGCAACCGCGAAAGGTGGATAAGGAAGAAGGGGCACTGGCATGAATGAGATCAATATCAATCGCGTTGGTGTAACCGATATCATCCCATCCAGCGATGGCAGGCTGACACTGATCATCCCGATCAAGATCCGGCGGCGCGGTAGCAACAAGGTGATCACGTTACCCAACGGCGAAACCGGCAAGCCGCAGAAACCGCTTGAACCCACACCGATACAACTGGCCCTGGCGCGTGGGCACCGCTGGCTTGCTATGTTGGAGTCGGGTGAGGTGAAAACCTTGACGGAAATCGCCAAGCGCGAAGGCGTGGACAACAGCTACGTCAGCCGGATGGTCAACCTGACTACGCTGGCACCGGATATCGTTGCTGCGATCCTGGATGACACGCTGCCGGACGACATCACGCTATTGGAGTTGGCGGCTGACCCGCCGGTGTTGTGGGAGGAGCAGAGGGATCAGCAGAAAGGCTACTCCATCAATGTATTCGCAGATCATTGTATTCACTTATTTACAGATAGATGAGGAGAATTGTATCCATTCGCGTCATACTGCGTCGTAGCTGAAATGTATATTTGTTTTTCGGCTGGACACCTGACGCCATGAACACGATACCGAATCCATCGAGCGACATCATGCAATCTCAGAAGGACATGCAACTACGCCAATGGGCGACGCTCCGGCGTATCCCACAACATCCGCGCCAGATAACCGCACGGGAACTCACCGAGCGTTTGGGGTCGGAAGGCTTTGAGGTCAGCAAGCGCACCGTGGAGCGTGACCTGCTCGCGCTTTCCGAAATCTTCCCGCTGCTTTCCAACGAGCGTTCACGCCCTTATGGATGGAGTTGGAGTAAAGATGCCGAGGCGTTTGCCTTACCCACCATGTCGCCGTTACAAGCTTTGACGCTGGAACTTGCGCACGATCATTTGGCGACTCTGTTACCGGCCAGCTTACTTGGAACTCTTGCCCCGTATTTCAAATGTGCTGATGGCGTGTTATCCAGCGGCGAAGGTGTGAAGAAGCTGGCGAACTGGCGCAAGAAGGTTGCCATCGTGCCGCCTAACCAGCCTTTGATCCCGCCGGACTATCCCGAAGCAATCATTGAAGCGGTTCATGCCGCCTTGCTGTCCGAGCAACAATTGCAGATCAGTTACACCTCACGCGAGCAAGGTGAAACCAAGACGCCATTAGCTTCACGTTTGACTTCTAGGAGGATTTAATGGTCTTCGGGCTGATTGGAATTATGCTACTGGCGGGAGCCATACTTGGCAAGATTGGTTGGGGTTGGGGTGTACTCGGAGCCATGTTTTTATATTGGCCAGCAACTCGCTTTTGGGCAAGATACAAGCCTGCATCAAACGCTATTCTGGCACGATATACCTTTGATCTTCTCTCTGAGACAGACCGTCAGAAAGTATTGGCCGCAGTCTCGACCATCATGTCAAGTGTAAATAGCGGTGTAAAAATGTACCACTGAAACGCACTTATTTTCGCGGAGATCGCGGAATAAAAGTGTGCCAGTCCAATGCCTATAAGCTGATGTATTTAACGTCAAGCGAAAGGCGAAGAGGATGTATTCAGTGGAACTTTACGT
>CAMDAX010000179.1 GCA_945888885.1 Nitrosovibrio sp. Nv4
ACATATTGATGCGGCGCTGCACATCCACAAACAGCGTGCCTTTGCGCTCTTTTTGCAATACCGCGAGTGATTCCTTGGATTCCAGTCCAAAATATTTCATCTGCTCTTCGTAATTCGTGCGATGCGCATGCGCTCCCCACATAGCCCAGCGGCGCAAACCGCCCAGAGTCAGTTGCCCAAACAGAATATCCAGTTTGTTGAGCATCGGACGCATGCCGCGCGGTGCTTGTGCAATCAAAGTATTCAGGAATTGCAGATAATTCTGAAATAGCTGCGCATCACCGAGGCGTTTGGCTGCCGTGGGGGAGGTGGCTAATACCAGCTCAATTACCGCACCGGAGGTTCTGGAGGCCAGTGAGAGTGCAGTAGTCGCCAGATCGCTGATAATATCTTCGCCAATTTCTTTGGCTACCAATGGGATTTCATCGATCCAGCAATCCACCAGACTACGTCCGCGCCCTAATCCACGGATTGCCGAAGCGCCTTTCAGGTAGTTATCCAACCCGCGCGATGAGAAGATTTTGACAGCTTCTGGCCATGCGTGCTTGAGTAATTCAACCGATTCTGGTTCTAAATCTTCCAGTAATTCTTTGTAGTCATCCAGATTAATACTCATGGGAGCGCCTGTTTATTTTTACAAAACAATCGATAGGTTTCTGAATTATAAGGACGCTTAATTAAAAAAAGTGCTAACTGCAGCATCCAATGCATCGCGCATATCGGGATCATCGGTAATGGGGCGCACCAGCGCAACACGGCAAGCGGCATGAGCATCCACTTTTTTGGCGATGAGACTGCCTGCGTAAATCAGCATACGCGTTGAGATTCCTTCATCCAATCCATGACCTTTGAGGTTGCGTGCACGTTCCGCAATCGATACCAGTTTTTCAGCAATTTCAGTGGACACCCCCGTTTCATGCGACACAATTTCACTTTCAACGTCATGATTGGGGTAATTAAAATCCAGTGCGCCAAAGCGCTGTTTGGTGGATTGCTTGAGGTCTTTCATCAAGCTTTGATAGCCTGGGTTGTAGGAAATGACAATCTGGAAGTCAGCGTGCGCATGAACGAGCTCGCCTTTTTTTTCCAATGGCAAGACACGGCGATTGTCGGTTAATGGATGGATCACGACAGTGGTATCCTGGCGCGCTTCAACGACTTCGTCCAGATAGCAGATGGCGCCATAGCGTGCCGCAACAGCCAACGGCCCATCTTGCCAGCGCGTGCCGTTGGCATCGAGCAGGAAGCGGCCCACCAGATCGGATGCGGTCATATCTTCGTTACAAGCTACGGTAATCAGCGGTTTTTTTAATTTCCATGCCATGTATTCAACAAAACGAGTTTTACCACAGCCGGTAGGACCTTTCAGCATCATCGGCATGCGCACCGAATAGGCGGCTTCATATAATTCCACCTCATCAGCTACGGGATGGTAATAGGGCTCGGTGGTTACACGGTATTGATCAATGATTTCGCTCATGATGAACTCCTGTTATAGCTGTCTGAAAAGTACTTTATTTTGGTCAAAAAAAACCCCCGATCCTTTGCAGGTAAGGGGGTTCCAGGGTACGAAACCCGTCGTGTCTTAAACAGTCTTGCCGCGGTATATCACCATGGCTGTGCCTTGTGACTGGTTAAAATTGTTGTAACCAATTAAGCGGACATGATTATCCGGGTTGGCTTTATGACATGCAGCAGCTTCTGCCAGCACGCGGTCTACATCAGTTTCACCAAACATGGGCAGTTTCCACATATACCAGTAGGAATCCATTACATACTCCGGTTCTGTATGCTCAATGGCTGGATTCCAGCCTTTACTAATTAAATACTGTACTTGCTTCTTGATATCTTTGTCAGACATCGCAGGCAGGTAGGAAAATGTCTCAAACTTACGGCTTGCTGGATCACTGACACGTGATTTGTAATCAATTACTTCGCTCATTCTTTATTCCTCATTTTTAGAGAGATGAAGAAGAAAAACTATGTTAACCATCGGCTCTTCTTCTTTAGTCATGTGTTGCTTACTTGTGGGCTACGTCGAGCTTATCAACCGTATCAAACTCGAACTTAATTTCTTTCCATGTTTCCATGGCGATTTTCAGTTCTGGGCTGCTCTTAGCAGCTTTGGTTAGAATCGCTTTGCCTTCCTTCTCGATTTCAACACCTTGGTTACGTGCTTCGACGCAGGCTTCCAATGCCACGCGGTTAGCAGCAGCACCAGCAGCATTGCCCCATGGGTGACCTAAGGTACCGCCACCAAATTGCAAGCAGGCATCATCACCGAAAATAGCAACCAGTGCTGGCATATGCCAAACGTGGATACCGCCCGAAGCAACTGGGAATACACCCGGCATAGAACCCCAATCTTGATCAAAGAACAGGCCGCGGCTGCGGTCTTCTTTGATGAATTTGTCGCGCATGGTATCGATCCAGCCGAGAGTTGCTGCACGGTCACCTTCTAGTTTACCGACCACGGTGCCGGAGTGCAGATGATCACCCCCTGATAAACGGAGCACCTTGGTTAAAACGCGGAAATGAATACCATGGTGCGGGTTGCGATCGAGAACAGCGTGCATAGCGCGGTGGATGTGTAACAGCATGCCATTGTTGCGGCACCAGTTAGCCAGTCCCGTATTGGCAGTTAAACCACCGGTTAAGTAGTCATGCATGATGATCGGCGCGCCCAATTCTTTAGCAAACTCGGCACGTTTATACATTTCTTCGGGAGTTGGCGCGGTTACGTTCAAGTAATGACCTTTACGTTCTCCGGTTTCACGCTCAGCTTTTTGGCAAGCTTCCACCACGAATTCGAAACGATCACGCCAACGCATAAAAGGTTGACTGTTCACGTTTTCATCGTCCTTGGTCAGATCCAGACCGCCGCGCAGACATTCGTACACAGCACGTCCATAGTTTTTAGCAGACAGACCCAGTTTAGGCTTAATGGTGCAACCTAACAGTGCGCGGCCATACTTGTTCAGGCGATCGCGTTCCACTTGAATACCTGCTGGCGGTCCGCCGCAGGTTTTGACGTAGGCAATCGGAAAACGAACATCTTCCAGACGCAGTGCGCGCAGTGCTTTAAAACCGAACACGTTACCAACCAGCGAGGTCAGCACGTTAACCACGGAGCCTTCTTCAAAAAGATCGATAGGGTAAGCTACGAATGCGTAGAAACAAGTGTCATCGCCCGGTACGTCTTCAATCTTATAAGCACGTCCTTTGTAGTAGTCCAAATCGGTTAAAAGATCAGTCCACACTGTGGTCCAGGTACCCGTGGAAGATTCTGCAGCCACTGCAGCAGCAACTTCTTCACGAGGTACGCCGGCTTGAGGCGTAATTTTGAAACATGCCAGAAGATCGGTATCCAGCGGCGTATAATCAGGGGTCCAGTATGTGTGTCTATATTCTTTTACACCAGCGTTATATATTTTTACTGCCATAGTTTCTTCTCCAGTTAAGTTCCACTCAACTCCAGCCAACAGCACAGGCAGAAAAGAGAGGATATTGCGTTACAAACAAAACTACTTAAATCTATGAAACGGACTATAGCGCTATTTATCTATAAGAACAAATCAATAATTCTAATATTTATGATAAGGTTGTGCT
>CAMDAX010000180.1 GCA_945888885.1 Nitrosovibrio sp. Nv4
GGGCTTCTGGTAGTTGGCTAGCAATTGGTCGACGAGTTCATGCAGGGCTGCATTCTTTGCTTTCTTTGCTACGGTCATGTTCACTCCTTGTTGAAGTTAGACAGTTTCCTGCCAAATGACCGTTTACACAAAATTTCTTACACCCTCCAAAGTCCCGCAACCAGAACTTGGCTGGGATGAGCAAGCTAGTACCTCTCAACAAACCGCGCGGCGAATTGACCGGTCTTCTTAGTGTTTCTTATCCTAACACCCGCCTATCCGAGATGATTCTCGACGATAGTGTGTCCATGAAACTCAAGCGTACGATCAAGGAGCAGCGCTTTTTCGCCAAACTTAAAGAGCATGGCCTATCGCCACGGCGCAAGCTCCTCTTTGTCGGCCCACCGGGCACCGGTAAAACGATGACAGCGGTGGCACTTGCGGGGGAATTAGGCGTCCCGCTGTTTCTGGTTCGTCTCGACGCATTGATCACGAAATACATGGGGGAAACTGCGGCTAAATTGAGGCAGGTTTTTGACGCCATTACCGAAGTGCGCGGCATTTATTTTTTTGACGAGTTCGATGCTATCGGTTCGCAGCGCGGCATGGCCAACGATGTGGGCGAAATCAGGCGTGTGCTCAACAGTTTTCTGCAAATGATTGAGCAGGATCAGTCGCACAGCGTGATTATCGCCGCGAAACCACCCGGATGTTCTCGATTACGCGCTGTTCCGCCGTTTCGACGACATGATTCAGTATGGCCTGCCCAATCAGGAACAAACCGTTGCGGTGCTCAAGGCGCGACTGGCCGGGTTTCATACCAAGCGTTTTGCTTGGGGCAAAATTGCCGAACATGCAGCGGGTTTAAGTCATGCAGAAATTTCGCGGGCTACCGACGAGGCGATCAAAGACAGCAACATCCACGACCGCGACACAGTTGCTGAAGCCGATCTGGTGCGCATGCTGGAGGAACGAAAATTAATCAGCGGCAAGCTCACCAATAACAATAGCGAGCCGCCAGGTCATGACGAATGAAGCGCAAGATAAACGCCCGCATTTCGTTCTATCCAACACTTCCGAAGCCAAGCCATTCACTGCCCACACCCCCGGTGGTGGAGATACGCCACACGTCCCACAATTGCCCCGTACCCAACACGGCGCATCCCTGCAAACCCAACTCCAAACACTGAAGCCAATTGCCGAGCAGGCCGCAGCCACACAGCACGTTATGGGTCTTGAAGGCGGCGTTGGCCTACAGATTCAGTTTCAAAGCCAACCCGGTATAGCGCTGACTTTTGAAAGTCTCGCTAACGATACGCAGCACATAGAGTTGCTGAGCATCCGCGAAGAAGGGGAATACACCTACGCCAACGTATTCGTGCCCGATGGAAAGCTCGCGCATTTTGAAAAATATGTGACCGAATATCTGGAAGAAAAGAAAAACAAGAACGGCGATCCCATAGACCACAGGCCTCTGCTGGATACCATAGCGTCAATACGATCAGCCGAACTGTGCGCACTGTGGATGGATGCCCCGGAGCTTCTGCCGCTAAATCCTGACGAGGCATTCTGGTAGGAAGTGTGGCTACCCGAACGCGGTAATCGTGAACTCATGGTGGAGGATTTTCGCAAGCTAGCAAATGCGGTAGACTGCACGGTTAGCGCAGGCCGCGTAGACTTTCCAGAGCGAACTGTCGTTATGATGCACGGCTCTGAACGGCAGTTTTCCCAGACGGTAATGACGCTGAACTGTGTGGCCGAGCTACGCCGCGCCAAGGAAACGGCAGAACTATTTGACGGGATGAACACCGAGGAACAGCAAGCATGGAAAGACGAATTGCTGGCGCGAACAACCTTTCCGGCTCACACCGACGATGTGCCTCGCTGCCTGCTCGATAGCGGTGTGAACCGTGGGCATCCTTTGCTCTCGCCTGTATTGATGAGCGATGACCTGCATACCGTCGAACCGGCATGGGGCAAGGATGACGAGTGCAATCACGGCACGGGTTTGGCGGGTATTGCCACCTACGGCGACTTGACCGACGCACTTGCAACGGCGATGCCATTTCAAATTGATCACCTTCTGGAATCGGTCAAGCTCACTCGGGGCGAGGGGGCAAATGCTGGACCATGCCAACCTGTTTGCGCAAGCAGTAAGCCGCCCTGAGATCGCCGCACCGCAACGACTTCGTGTGTTCAGTTCGGCGGTGACGGCCACAGACTTCCGGGATCGCGGTCGCCCTTCTTCGTGGTCCTCGATGGTGGACTCGTTGGCGGCAGATGCGTTGGGTGAAGGCCAATTTCCAAGGCTGATCGTGCTGGCTGCGGGCAATACCAGAGAGCATCACGCATGGATCACTTACCCTGATAGCCTTTCAACCAATCTGATTCACGATCCCGGTCAGGCTTGGAACGCGCTGACGGTTGGTGCTTTCACGGAAAAAATTGGAACCGAAGAAGCCCGCGTTGAACCAGTTGCGCCTTACGGTGGCCCCAGTCCATTCACCACTACTTCTGCAGCTTGGGATAGTGCATGGCCGCTGAAACCTGATGTTGTTTTTGAAGGCGGCAATATCGGAAAAGATGCGCTCGGTGCTGCGGGGATGCCAAGCCTTAACTTGCTGACCACTCATTTCAAACATACCGAAAAACTTTTCACCACCACCAACGCCACCAGTGCTGCATCGGCCTTGTGTGCCCGCATGGCGGCGCAACTGATGGCGGCCTATCCACAACTGCGTCCCGAAACTATCCGCGCACTCATCGTTCATTCAGCCGAATGGACAGATGCCATGCGAGAAATGTATTTGAAATCCCACGCCAAGAACGATTACATCAACCTTGTGCGACATTGCGGCTGGGGGGTGCCTGATCTGGAACACGCATTATGGAGTGCTGCCAATTCGCTGACACTGATTGTCGAAGACCAAGTCCATCCCTACAAAAAAGACGGAAGCACGATCAAAATTCGCGACATGAATTTTCATGAGTTGCCTTGGCCGAAAAATGAACTGGAAGCGCTCGGCGCAACCAAGGTACAAATGCGTGTCACGCTCTCCTACTTTATCGAGCCCAACCCCTCTGCCCGTGGCTCTGCATCAAAATATCACTACCCCTCCCACCGCTTGCGTTTCAAAGTGCGCCACCACCAAGAGTCCGAGGAAAACTTTCTCGCCCGTATCAACCTAAAAACCGTAGTTGAAGCCACTCAAATTGACTGAAATCCATATAGATAGTGGCTTTCGAAGGCTTTGATGGCCTCTCCAAACAGGTGAAGTTATAAAAAAACAACACGGGTAGACTGAAAGCATTGCCATTGCTTGCTTCCAGCCGATTCATGGCAAGTTCGGAGCAGTTGGCCTTCCTGTCGCAAACACACGCCAGAATTGGGTTGCAGCTGTTTTTTCTGTAAATCCCAACTGAGTTTTTTAGGATTAACCTAAAAACCGTAGTTGGAGCCACTCAAACTGACTGGAATCCATATAGATAGTGGCTTTTGAAGGCTTCGATGGCCTCTCCAAACAGGTGGGGTTATAAAAAAACAGCACGGGCAGGCTGAAAACATTGCCATTGCTTGCTTCCAGCCG
>CAMDAX010000181.1 GCA_945888885.1 Nitrosovibrio sp. Nv4
TTCTACCTGGCGATCCAAAATATCAGCAAAAAATGGACGATGCCGATTAGAGACTGGAAAGCCGCGCTGAATCGTTTTACTACCCAGTTCGAGGATCGGATGCCGCAACATTAAGAAATTCCGTTTACACAAAATCCAAGACACCCTCATGTTCAGCGATCTCAGTCAATCTCCATTAAGCAAGAATCTGCATCGCCTGTTCCTGCTTAGGAATATTGCGCTGGTTGCCCAGTGTTTGACGTTTGCCTTGGTATATTGGGTGCTTGAGATGCAGTTGCCATGGACGGAAATGGCTGCAGTGATGGCTTTCCTCGCCACACTTAACCTGGCAACATGGGTGCGCCTGCGCCGTAACTGGCCAGTATCCAGTATCGAATTTTTTGCGCAACTATTGGTTGATGTCTTTGCTTTAAGTGCGCTGCTGTATTTCAGCGGTGGATCAACCAATCCATTTATCTCGCTATACCTGCTGCCGCTGACGATTGCTGCGGCAGCTTTGCCGTGGATTTATACTTGGGCAATGGCAGCAATCACAATAAGCTGTTATACGCTGCTGCTGTTTTATTATGTGCCGTTGCCGCATGACCACAGCGAACATACCAGTGAGTTTAACTTGCATGTGTCGGGAATGTGGCTGGCATTCGTGTTAAGCACGGTGTTGATTGCCTGGTTCGTTGTCAAGATGGGCATATCGATTCGCGAACGCGACAAAGATCTGGCACTGGCACGTGAACAAGCTTTACGTAACGAACAAATCATTGCGCTTGGAACCTTGGCTGCAGGTGCAGCACATGAACTTGGCACGCCACTGGCAACGATGGCGGTCGTAGCCGGAGAATTACAAAAAGAATACCCCGAAAACAGTGAATTCCAGAATGATGTCAGAATCCTGCGCGATCAAATCACACACTGCAAGCACACCCTGACACAGTTGCTGGCTGATGTCGGGCAGGCACGAACCGAAGATGCTAGCGGCCAAGCCGTCGATTATTTTTTACAACAGGTATTGGATAAATGGCAACTGATGCGACCCATGGTCAAATTTTCTTATCGTAGCAACGGAGTCCAGCCTGCCCCGCAAATTCTCGGCGCCCACTTGCTAAGCCAGTCTCTCTTAAATCTTCTGAACAATGCAGCTGATGCGTCGCTTGACCGCATCGAGATTGAAAGTAGCTGGGATCAGCAGGAATTGCTACTCGAAATCCTCGATTACGGCAAAGGGCTCAGCGAAGAAGCTGTGCAGCGTGCAGGACAAGCTTTCTTTACCAGCAAACCAGGACAGGGGTTTGGCATCGGCTTGTTTCTTGCAAATGCAAATATCGAACGATTTGGCGGAAATGTTAGCCTGACTAATCGTGAGGGTAGCGGTGCTCGCACCCAAGTTCGATTGCCTCTGATAAAATCATCAACATGACAACGTCACCAATGTCCGGCTCCAAAAATCTGGATTTTGTCCATATATTGTTTATCACAAACAATATCAACCATATGCCACGTCTACCCTCTTGGCTTCCTTTTGTTTTGTTTAGAACTTCGAATTATTAGAGACACCCTCATGATAGAAGCTGATGATGATCGTCCGAGTTTACTGATTGTTGACGATGATGTGACTTTTTGCGAAGTGCTCGCAAAAGCCATGACCAAGCGCGGGTTTAATGTACATTGTGCGCATACGGTCGAACAGGCATTGGCGTATGCTGAGACCTGCACGCCCGAGTATGCGACCATCGATCTACGGCTCCCGGGCGCTTCCGGGTTGATCCTGGTTGAGAAGCTGAAGATACTCGATTCCGGCACGCGTATTGTCATGCTGACCGGATACGCTAGTATCACCACAGCGGTGGAGGCGATCAAACTGGGTGCGACGCATTATCTTGCAAAACCGGTCGATGCCGATGAAATCATGGCCGCATTCGAGCGCACTACCGGCGATGTCGAAGTGCCGATCAACACGCACCCGCTGTCGGTAGGCCGCCTTGAATGGGAGTATATCCAGCGGGTGTTAAATGAGAACAATGGTAATATTTCCATAACTGCGCGAATACTTAACATGCACCGCCGCACACTACAACGCAAACTCAGTAAAAACCCTCACTAGTATCGCAAATTGTAAATAACGAAATATATTGTTTTGGATTTACCCGTAGCATGGCAGTTGAATTGCGGTGATTGCCCTCTCTCCAACTCTCTCCCGCTTGCGGGAGAGAGTTGGAGAGAGGGTTGGTGTAACTGAGCATCACTACATACAACGTATGTTTCGCAATTAACAGGTCGTGATACTAGTACGTAAATTACGTCCTGAAAACAGCTACTTAATTTTGGCAACAATACGGATATCTGATCCTATCATGCGTAAATCCTGAATCTTGAGCGCGCGCTTCTCTGCAAGATCAGTCAATTCTGGCAAATTCAACATACTTTGTGCTACATCACCAATTAAACACGGTGCGAGATAAATCACCAGTTCATCTACCAAACCCGCCTTGATGAGCGAGCCATTCAATCTGGCACCTGCCTCGACCAATACCTCGTTGATCTCGTAATCGGCCAGTGTCCGCATCATTCTGACGAGATCGACATTACCATTTTCATCTGGCAGCACGATGGGATGGGCGCCTGCATCGCGTAGCGCCATGATTTTTCCCTCGCTGGCTGTCGCAGTAAAAATTAATTCGCCTCCACCACACAGTATTTTGGCATCCACCGGGGTCTGCAAACGACTATCCACCACCACCCGCAATGGCTGCCTGGCTGTTTCTACTTGGCGTACGGTGAGCTGCGGGTCGTCTGCCAGCACCGTGCCAATGCCGGTTAGTACCGCGCAGGAGCGGGCGCGTAACCGGTGCCCATCACACCGCGACGGCTCATTGGTAATCCAATGACTGGTACCATTTTTGAGCGCTGTCTTGCCGTCGAGACTCGCGGCGATTTTCATCCGCACCCAAGGACGCTTGTGCGTCATGCGCGTGATAAAGCCAATGTTAAGCGCCCTCGCCTCCGCTTCCATCAACCCCATTTGCACTTCAATCTCAGCCTGTTTCAATAATGCACAACCACCACCCGCCACCAAGGGATTCGGGTCTTGCATCGCAATTATCACTCTGGTGACACCAGCTTTGATTAATGCTTCAGCACAAGGCGGGGTGCGCCCCTGATGGCTGCAAGGTTCCAGTGTGAGATAAATGGCGGCACCACGCGCGGCTACCCCGGCTATATTGAGGGCATTGATCTCGGCATGTGCTTGGCCCGCCCGCTCATGCCAGCCGCTACCGACCACACTACCGTCACGCACAATTACGCAGCCCACGCGGGGATTGGGGCTGGTGCTATACAGTCCCTTCTCTGCAAGCTGTAGCGCTTGGGACATATAGGCGTAATCAGATGAAGAAAACATATGGGTATTTCTATAGAGCCTCTTGCAAAACTAATTTCGAAATGGAGCGCAATGACATCAGATGCTCGAATTTCAGCATCTAAGTGGTTACGCTCTCCCTGTTTGCGGCAATCTTTCTGCTTTACCGCATTTCCTTGCTCCTGAGGGCGAGTGCTGTCA
>CAMDAX010000182.1 GCA_945888885.1 Nitrosovibrio sp. Nv4
CAGCACCTGCGACGCATCAAGTTCTACGATGCCGAACACAACAAGGAGCTGGTATTTCTAACCAACAACTTCGACCTGCCGGCGCTGACCATCGCTCAGCTGTATCGTTGCCGTTGGCAGGTCGAGCTCTTCTTCAAATGGATCAAACAGCATCTTCGTATCAAGCGCTTCTATGGCACCACCGAAAATGCAGTCAAGACACAAATCTGGATCGCCATTTCTGTTTACGTCCCGGTCGCCATTGTAAAAAAACGCCTCAAGATCGAGGCGTCGCTCTACACAATTCTACAGATTCTGAGCCCGACGCTTTTCGAGAAAACGCCGCTCGATCAATTACTTAAGAATACAGAATTACAAATGAATGCGTCAGAAAATGATAACCAGCTGAATCTATTCAATTAAATTGCCGGATAACACTGAAAACAGATAAGATCCGTCACTTTTATTAGGAAACCTATGCAAACATTGATCCCCGTCATTCTCTCTGGTGGCTCTGGCACCCGTTTGTGGCCGCTCTCGCGCGAGAAGCATCCCAAACAACTGCTGCCACTAATTGGTGAGGATTCCCTGTTGCAGGCCACCGTGCGCCGTATGGAGGGACTGGTAGATGTGAGGCTCGGAATGCCGATGGTGGTTTGCAATGAAGAGTACCGTTTTGTGATTGCCGAGCAATTGCGACTGATGAACATAGCGGGTACGATCCTGCTTGAACCGACCGGGCGCAATACGGCGCCAGCGCTAACTTTAGCCGCACTGGCAGCGATGCGTGAGGGAGGTGATCCGATCCTGCTGGTAATGCCGGCAGATCATGTAATTCTGGATACGGCAGCTTTTCAGGCAGTGGTGCGCAAGGGTTTGGCACTGGCGGCAGAGGGTATGGTAGTTACCTTTGGCATCACGCCGGATTCACCGGAAACGGGTTATGGCTATATTCAATCCGGTGCGACTCTCGGAGAGGGCGGTGCTTGTCGTATCGCGCGTTTTGTGGAGAAGCCGGACTTTGCTACAGCAGAAGCTTACCTTGATGACGGTAGCTATCTGTGGAACAGTGGTCTATTCATAATGCGCGCCTCGGTGTGGCTCGCTGCCATTGCTGTTTGCCGCGCGGATATCCTGATAGCTTGCCATACGGCTTGGGATCAAGGTTCAGTCGACGGCGAGTTTTTACGTGTAAATAAAGAGGCGTTTGCGTTGTGCCCGAGCGATTCGATTGACTATGCGGTGATGGAACGTATTGCTGTCGGCGAAAGCACATTGCCGTCTGGTGTAGTGATTCCGCTCGCGGCTGGCTGGTCTGATGTTGGTGCGTGGGACTCCTTGTGGAAGGTGTTACCTAAAGACGGCGAGGGTAATGTGTCACAGGGTGATGTGCTGTTGTACGACTGCCGTAACACGCTGGTCATGTCGGAAAATCGCTTGGTAGCTTGCGTGGGAGTAGAGGATGTGGTGGTAGTTGAAACAGCAGATGCCATCCTGGTGGTTCACAAGAATAAAACGCAGGATGTAAAGAAAATTGTCGACACCCTCAAAAGCGAGGGTAGAGCGGAAGGGCAGCTACATCGTAAGGTGTTTCGGCCTTGGGGTTGGTACGACGGCATCGATGCCGGTGAACGCTTTCAGGTGAAACGCATTGTCGTCAAACCGGGTGCCGCGCTATCACTGCAAATGCATCACCACCGGGCGGAACACTGGATCGTAGTGCGCGGCACAGCGCAAGTGACGCGTGGTGACACAAGCTATCTGGTATCCGAAAACGAATCTACTTTCA
This sequence comes from Nitrosovibrio sp. Nv4, assembly GCA_945888885.1. Lineage (GTDB taxonomy): Bacteria > Pseudomonadota > Gammaproteobacteria > Burkholderiales > Nitrosomonadaceae > VFJL01. Next base: position 1,769 of record CAMDAX010000182.1, read on the forward strand.
TCCCGCTCGGTACCCGCCATCGCCTGAAGAACCCAGGCTGCGTGCCGCTCGAGATAATTGAGGTGCAGTCAGGCTCGTATCTGGGCGAGGATGATATTGTGCGTTTCGAGGATGCCTATGGGCGATAAGAAGTCAATGGAACTTCGCTAAAGCCAAGGTTCCGTTGGCTCTTTGAAGGAATAGTCTGCAGATGCGGATTGCATGTCAAGATGCTGCTTATCTGAACGATCTCGTGGTAAGTCAGACGTTACATCCATCCGTATCACAAGCAGCATTCGCAGCACTTTCCTGCGTCACTGCCGAAATCTCTGCAGCACCAGCAATTTCCTCAGAAAGCAGCGCCCCAATCGAGAATCCAAGGGTGAGGTCGCTCACGTGGCCAAACTTATGCAAGCGCACACACCCAGTTTTGTCGATCAGAATTAAAGTTGGGGTTCCTTGCATCTGGTACGCACGCATGGTCAGGGGCAGACTGTGGCGCTGCCCCTCTTCGTATTTATCAATACCGATTGGAAACCGTAGTCGGTACTCATAAGCAAATACCTCCAGCGCATCACGCCCCATCACTTCATGATGTTCAAAGACGGTATGTAGGCCGATCACTGCGATTTGCTTCGAATCAAATTCTTCATAAATTCGTTGCACCTGAGGAATGCCAAGTTGCACGCAGCCCGGACAGAGCATTTGAAAGGCATGTAACACAACCACCTTGCCGCGGAGTGAGGCAAGCGTAAGTGGTTGTGGTGTATTTAGCCAATCCGATATTTGTAAATCCGGGGCCAAGCTTGCATAGTTATGTGTCGATGCTTTTGTCATCCTGAGCTCCGTTGCGAAAACAACGGCAAATAGAGGTTGCACCCCATGGCGCCGCTATCTCTACTTGCCGTCACAAACTAATTTATTTTTTTGGGCTGGCTGCACGCAATACAGTCCAGTACTGGGTAAAGACCATATCCTGCGCGGCGTTGGCCTTGTGGCAGGCCACACAATTTTCATCAGTTGCCGCACTTTGAGCCTTGTCATCGCCAAAAACAAAATAGCCCCAATTATTTGATTTAGCAAATCGCTTGGTATCCTTGACTGAAACCGCAACAGGACCGATATAATTGCCCGGAAAATATCCACTACCACTTGCCGACGACTTGGATCCTACGCTGACCAACTCCTTGGCAATCATAGCACCATCGCGAAACTCACCCGTCTTTTTCCAGTGAACCCAGCTCACTGGATCGATATAGACATAATGAAACTCAGGAAATGCTGGTTTATCGTTATTCATATCTTTCGGGGTCACCGGCGCACCAATAAAAACCCACTCCCTGAAGTTCGCTGGCCGAGCCAGTTCTCCCGCCTTATTGAATTTGGCGTGGGCCTTGTGATGACCATGATCCGACGCGCTGACTGGTGTAACTTGCGCGACTAACATGCCGGACAGTAATAAAGATGCAATGCTGCCTAATAGTGCTTTCCGGAAAAATCGATGCTGTAGCATAATTAGCTCCTTAAACGATTAAAAAACGTGCGGGAAACAGATTGATCTCTAACATAAATGGTAGACAGGCTCATCTCGTTCGTCAAGGGTGATTTCTTTCCTGTTGAGAGTTCATGATTTGTCCGGTTCTGTAGCGCGACATCTGTCCGGTCGTCATAGTACCCCGAAGGGGGTGCCAAATGAGACGAACGGAAGTGCTACAGGAGAACCGAAAGATGAGATTCGAAGAAACATATGAGGGTTGGAAC
>CAMDAX010000183.1 GCA_945888885.1 Nitrosovibrio sp. Nv4
GCTCAACCCGTAACGCTCACACTCCGTTTTGTTTGATCGCAACGGCGGCACAGCGACAATCCAGTAGCAGCAGGAACCGCGCTGGGATTATTTCGATTTGGCTGCTTTCTTCAAGCTTTTGTACAAATCCGGATTCTCGGTTTTTAGCAATCCGGCTACAATCAGATCATCTTTTCTGATTTTGGTCAGATCAATCTGCTCAATGTGCACCAATCGGACGAGTTCTCTCACCGGCCTTGGCATATTCCGCCCACTCTCATAGCGTGATCCACCACTTTGAGTGACGCCGACCTTACTCCAGAAATCATGCTGATTAAGGCCAAGCTTACGGCGGATATCACGAGGGTTAGATATTTCTTCAAAGAGCTTCATAATGCTTATCCTCTACAGTTATATTTATGGAACTATGATGACCACCAGCCGGATTGAATACTCAATTCAATTCCTCCGACCCTATATAATATATCTAGTTGGTTTTTTATTCTATGCAAGTGCTAGAGGCAATCTATTTCAATTAATGAAGATTACTTTTTATTTATTATAATTTATTATAATCGCATGTAGCATGTATTTAGTGTTCTTTCTGGGAATCGGGTAAAATTTGTATCCTTTTGATCATTTTTGACAGGGAATATTGGCAAACGTGGCACTAATCGTTCAAAAATATGGCGGTACTTCGGTCGGTAGCACGGAGCGTATTAAAAACGTTGCCCGCCGGATAGCAAAATTTCAATCTAAAGGTAACCGCTTGGTGGTGGTGGTTTCCGCCATGAGTGGGGAGACCAACCGTCTTATTGCGCTGGCTAAGGAGATTCAGATTCATCCCGATCCGCGTGAACTGGACGTCATAGTTTCGACCGGTGAACAGGTTTCTGTGGCACTGCTGTCGATGGCGCTGATGGAGTTGGGGATCAAAGCTAGAAGCTATACCGGGGCACAGGTGCGGATACTCACTGACAGCGCCCACACCAAAGCACGCATACTGAAGATCGATGAAGATAGATTGCACGCTGACCTCGATACTGGGCACATTGTAGTGGTGGCAGGATTTCAGGGGGTGGATGAAGCTGGTAGTATTACCACGCTGGGCCGGGGTGGATCAGACACAACCGCTGTAGCGCTGGCGGCAGCGCTGAAAGCTGATGAATGTCAGATTTATACCGACGTGGATGGCGTCTATACCACCGACCCACGCATCGTACCCGAAGCGCGGCGATTGAAGACTATCACCTTTGAGGAAATGCTGGAAATGGCGAGCCTTGGTTCCAAGGTGCTGCAAATCCGTTCGGTTGAATTCGCCGGCAAATACAAGGTCAGATTGCGGGTGCTATCCAGTTTTGAAGAAGAAGGCGAGGGCACCCTGATTACTTTCGAGGAAGACAAAGACATGGAACAGGCCATTATTTCAGGTATTGCATTCAATCGTGACGAGGCCAAGATCACCGTACTCGGTGTACCAGACCGCCCTGGCATCGCTTATCAAATCCTTGGTCCGGTAGCCGATGCGAATATCGACGTGGATATGATTATCCAGAATGTCGGTCACGACGGCTTGACAGATTTTTCATTTACCGTACCTCGCAATGAATTTTCCAGAACAATGAATATCCTGAAGAGCCAGGTGCAGTCTCACATCGACGCACGCGATGTGATCGGTGGCGATAGAATAGCCAAAGTATCCTTAGTTGGCGTGGGTATGCGCTCGCATGTGGGCATTGCCAGCAAAATGTTTCGCACTCTGGCGGAAGAAGGGATCAACATCCAGATGATTTCTACCTCCGAAATAAAAATCTCAGTGGTGGTGGATGAAAAATATATGGAACTCGCAGTGCGGGTGCTGCATAAGGCCTTTGATCTGAATCAGGCATCCTGAAATATCGCCAGAAAACACCGTGGGGTTTGACCAGAAAGTCGTTAACCGCTATCCTACCGCCTCTTCTGTGGAAAAATGATCGAGTGGTTGCGGCGACAGTCGTCGTGTGTGTGGCGCCCATTGGGCGTTACAAGCTACTCGGCCGGAAATTTCGGAGAGATGGCCGAGTGGTCGAAGGCGCTCCCCTGCTAAGGGAGTATAGGCTCAAAAGGCTTATCGAGGGTTCGAATCCCTCTCTCTCCGCCAGTCTGAGATAATTTTTCCCAGCATTTTTTAGTTAATTTTTAGCGCCCGTAGCTCAGCTGGATAGAGTACTTGGCTACGAACCAAGGGGTCGGCGATTCGAATTCGTCCGGGCGCACCATTAAAACAATGGCTTACAGCTTAACGGTTGTAAGCCATTTTCTTTTTTGTGATTCATGGGTAAACCCATGGGTAAACCAGAAAATTGCTAGGCGCTTAAAACAGCTTCCGCAATTCTCGCAGCAGCAGCCTTCCAGTTTTTCCGTTGACCGCTTAGTCACGGCTGCAACCGCTTCACGCCGTCGCACTTCATGGCTCTGCCAAAGACCACCACGCCATCAAGCGCTCGCCGTTCCCAGGTTGCTGGTGCATGGGTAGGCTGAACTGCAGTGCCCCCCTTGCTGCTCTACACCACTGATGTAAGCCATAGGCGTACGCAAATTGCGCACTGAGACGTGTTTGGATCAAAATCATAGAGTGGCGTATTGACTATACATCGAAGGCACGACCCGTACACCGCGCGCGTGCGCGAGAAGTTTCTGCCCTGACTTTTTTGTTTCGGAAACAAAAAACCACCCGAAGGTACCTTTTGAAGAAACGAATGCTTTATCACGCCAGGCTGTTCCCGCTATCGGACAGACAACCGCACCAGCCGTCATGGCAAGGAAGCAATGCTACGCCCCACAAAAGCGGTTTTGCCTATAAACGACCTTTTCATAGGCACCCCCCCCTCTTTACTACAACAGGCGCAAGAATTTCCAAAATTTTTCCTAATTTTTCTGAGAGGGTGTTAGTGCTGGTCACACGACAGCGCGCGCAGGGCGAGTCCCGGGGCGTAGTATATGGTCTGACAGTCTGTGTCGTGTCGGGAACAGACCAGCGTGACCGGGAGAAACGTGCCATTACCGGTCATTCAAGAATGTTCTCCAGAACGGTTACTTGAATGAGTGATTGGCATTGGCTTGAAGGGGGGGCATCTCCATGCGGGGCAACGACCAAGCGGTGCTCATATAGTCCATGCTGCATAAAGAAGTTGAAGGTATAGAAATTGAAAAACGCCGTATTCAGGCCCGGTCTGGCCAATATCCGCGTAACCCTACCACTCCTTCACGCAGGGCGCCATGGAACTCGCCAGAGATGCCAGCTTGTGCGGCATTCCATCTACCGATAATTGCTTTAGCCTAGCCGCCTCTACTGATAGTCCGCTTTCAGCAAGTTCCTCAACGACTCCTGCTGCGTCCAACTCATTGAGCGCTCCATCGACGCCAGCGCTATCGCTTCGCTGATCGACACTATTTCCGGCAGCGCGTGCCGATAGTTCGGGTGATCCTGTATATATTTCGATATTGCTATGTTCTCCAGTAGCAGCGGTCTCACGTCCTGAT
>CAMDAX010000184.1 GCA_945888885.1 Nitrosovibrio sp. Nv4
GAAATTTCCTGGCAGGCTGGAGACCATGTTCACCGCACTACAGAATGTACAACCCTCGCACCTGGCCGATCCCGCGCTGTATGATTTTCGCGGACTCAAAGCAGGGGGTGAACCTGTTGCCAATGGTGACACGGCGTTCGATCAGGAGACATTCACTTCGGAAGCGGCAGAGATCGTGAACTTGCGCAACAGCCTGAATCTGTAACCATCAAGTTCGCTCGTGACGAAATTTGTCCAGATATCCCATATGACGAAATTACTCAGTTCCGTTCTTATTATTTGGCTGACACTGGCGCCAACTGCTGGTGCAGCGGCTCTGCCGCTTACCGACAGCAAGGGTGGCGTCCCCTCGTTGGCACCGCTGCTGCAAGACGTTACGCCAGCGGTAGTGAACATCTCCGTACTGACACGCGCTGCCATCGAAGACAATCCGCTGTTTCGAGATCCGTTTTTTCGCCGCTTTTTCAACATACCCGACCAAGCCGGACGACAAGAGCGCAGCGCCGGATCGGGTGTGATCGTGGATGCAGTCAATGGCTACGTTCTCACCAATCATCATGTCATCAAGAACGCCCAGCAGGTTATCGTCACGCTCAAGGATCGGCGTCAGTTCCAGGCGAAACTGGTGGGCGTGGACTCCGGCACCGACATCGCGCTACTGAAAATAGAGGCCAGGAATTTACAGGCACTGCGACTCGGCAATTCGGATTTACTTAACGTCGGCGATTTTGTCGTTGCCATCGGCAACCCGTTTGGCCTGGGCCAGACCGTCACTTCCGGTATCGTCAGTGCGCTTGGCAGAAGCGGGCTGGATATCGAAGGTTACGAGGATTTCATCCAGACTGATGCGTCCATCAATCCTGGCAATTCCGGCGGCGCGCTGGTTAATCTCAGGGGAGAGTTGATCGGCATCAACACCGCCATCATCGGGCCTTCCGGCGCCAGTGTCGGCATCGGCTTCGCAGTACCAAGCGTGATTGCCAAGATGGTACTGGATCAGATTGTACGCTTTGGCGAAGTACGCCGAGGCAGATTGGGTGCGAGCAGCGAAGACGTCACATATGACCTGTCTCAGGCTCTGGGATTAGCTTCCACCGAAGGCGCCATCATCAGCTCGATCGAACCTAGTTCGCCGGCGGAAAAAGCGGGAATAAAAGTACGTGATGTTGTGGTGACATTCAACAGCCGCACCGTACGGAATTCCGCCGATTTACGCAACAAAATTGGCATGGTGCCGATCGGAGAAACCGTAGAACTAGGATTGATAAGGGATGGCAGGCCACTGACCACGAAAGCGCAAATTGCCAAACCGCTCGAGATACCTGGCATCAGCGAGGAAACTGCGCCGCAACTAGCGGGGGCATCGGTGGCCAACATCAAACCTGGCTCACCGCTGCATCGCAAGGTTGAAGGTGGTGTACTGGTACCCAAGGTAGAAACCAATAGCCCCGCATGGCTAAACGGCATCAGACCAGGTGATATCATCATCGAGGTCAATCGCCAGAAAGTACGTTCGGTGCAAGAATTCCTCGCTGCTGTAAAAACCAGCGAGAACGGCATCATGCTCAGGTTGCTACGTGGGGACCTCCGATTGACCATCGTCATCCGCTGAAACAAACAGCAGAATGGTGCTATCAACTACAAATTCTATAGATACTACAGACAGAATTCTTTGAGAAAAGCTTCCGTCACCGCACCGTGATTCCTGGTGCACCTGCTTTGACCTCGCCGATCCGCACGGCATACAGGAATCCCTGCTGTCTGAATATCTCCAGCACCTCCTCTGCTGCTTCCGGTGCACAGGCAACCAGCAGGCCACCGCTGGTCTGCGGGTCGCTCAAAATATTTTTCTGCCACTCCGGCATTTGCGCAGGCAGTGTCACGTCACCGCCGTAGCTCGCCCAATTGCGCGTCGATGCCCCGGTGCTGTAACCCTGCTGCGCAAAATGCAGCGCGGCATCAAGCACCGGCAAATCATTAAAGCAAATTTCCGCCGCCAGCTTTGAACCGCGACAGATTTCCAGCAAATGGCCGGCGAGACCGAAGCCTGTCACGTCGGTCAACGCGTGAACTTGCGCCATGCTGCCCAGTGCCAACCCTGAAATATTAAGCTGAGTAGTGCTGCTCAACATCTGTTGATAGCCTGCGCTATCAAGTTCACCTTTTTTCAACGCTGCGCTCAGGATGCCGATTCCCAGCGCCTTGCCCAATATCAGCACATCACCCGGTTGAGCGCGATCATTGCGCTTTATCTGATCGGGATGCACCAGGCCCATTGCCGCTAATCCGTAAATTGGCTCGGGCGAATCAATCGAGTGTCCCCCGGCGATGGGTATGCCTGCTTCTTTGCAGACTGCTGCACCACCAGCGAGAATCTGCTGGATAGCTGCCAGTGGCAGCCTGTCGATGGGCATACCGACAATAGCCAGCGCGAAAATCGGCTGCGCACCCATAGCGTATATATCGGACAATGCATTGGTCGCAGCGATGCGCCCGAAATCATAGGGATCATCAACGATAGGCATGAAAAAATCGGTGGTGGCGACTATCGCCTGGTTATCGTTGATGCGATACACTGCCGCATCATCGCTGGATTCCGTCCCCACCAACAAATCCGGGTACGGCAGGGTAGTGGGCATTCCCGCCAGAACTTTGCTCAACAGCGCAGGTGCGATCTTGCAGCCACAACCGCCACCGTGGGAATAATGTGTCAGACGAATTGTTTCGTTTGGATTGTTCATTGATGGAGCATTTTCTTGAAAATTTCAGGCGCCGTTACCGTAGCACAGCTGGAAGAGTTTGACGAGATCATCGACGTGCGCTCACCGTCGGAATTTGCTGCGGATCACATTCCCGGTGCCATTAATTATCCCGTCCTGAACGACGAGGAGCGCGCCCGGGTCGGTACAATCTACAAACAGGTCTCCCCGTTCGACGCAAAAAAAATAGGCGCTGCCCTCATCTCGCACAATATCGCCCGCCATCTACAACAGCACTTTAGCCATCGTCCACGGGAATGGCATCCGCTGGTGTATTGCTGGCGCGGGGGAAAACGCAGCGGTGCGCTGACACATGTACTCAGCCAGATCGGCTGGCGCGCGCAACAGCTTGAAGGCGGCTACAAAACCTACCGGCACGCGGTGCTGGACGCGCTTGTAATTCTGCCGCAACAATTTCACTGGCGCGTGGTGTGCGGCCTGACCGGTTCCGGCAAAAGCCGTCTGCTGCAGGCGCTGCACAAGGCTGGAGCGCAAGTACTGGATCTGGAACAACTCACCTGTCATCGTGGCTCGGTGCTGGGCAACATGCCCGGCGCGCCGCAACCGTCACAGAAATATTTCGACAGTTTAATGTTTGCTGAACTCAAGCAGTTCGATCCGGCAAAACCTGTTTATGTCGAAGCCGAAAGCAAGAAAATCGGTGATCTGCGCGTTCCTCAAGCCATGATAGACGCCATGTGGCAGAGCGATTGTGT
>CAMDAX010000185.1 GCA_945888885.1 Nitrosovibrio sp. Nv4
ACGCGTGGATATACCCATCATCCCCAGCTATGTCGTTTCCGCGACACTCCATCACCCATGGCAGCGATCGCAACATATTTGCATGCTGTCCTTTCAGAAGCGAATGTTCGTGGATACCGGTTCAATGCAACGAAGATTCTTTCGGAACGGAATGCAGTACAAATCGTGGTCAGTCGTGGGCAGCTTGACTACGAGTGGAAACACCTTGTTGAAAAGCTACGTGCTCGTGATCCTTCATGGCTTGAACAATTCGCCACATTAACCGAGCCCAAACCACATCCAATGTTCCTGATTGTCTCCGGCCCCATCGCAGAGTGGGAAGTCACGCGGCCCAACTCATCAATCCACCGGACGCTGCGCGATAAAGCCGTGCAACACCGATGATTTCAAACGTTGACGGTCTGTTCGATCCAGTATCGCATCTGCCAACGGTGGATTGCCGATGGATTAATGCCAACTCACTACGGATAATTGGCTGGTAACGTTGGTGGAACAATAGCCGTGCCGGTCGTCGAAGATTTCCGGCAGATCACGGCGCGCGGAGTCGCGCAGCAAAAGATCCCACTCGTCCAACAACGGCATATCCGTCTTGGCAAGCTGCATGAGCAACTTGCTGTAACATCCATTCCCATGCCTATTTCTTCTCAAGAGCATGAGATTTGCGTATTCCGGTGATCGTGACCGAGGAACACGCGCAACAGGCGGTAGATCGACTCGGCCACCAACCACGCAAACCACCTCAAATTATTAGAGACGCCCATAAGTAGTAGAATGGTCATCGATATATCAACTGGAACTATGCGGCGTGACGAGTCTCGAGAAAAAATCAAACGCTGGTCAGGAAAAGCGCCTGCACTATACGGTATTGGAAAACCGTTCCCAGGAACTGGCCGCTTATATTGAGGCAATCGGTCAATTGGCGCTGGTCTCCGTCACCGACCGCAGTGGGCACATTCTCCAGGCCAACGCCAAGTTTTGTGAAGTTTGCGGCTACAGTGAACAGGAGTTGATCGGCCAAAATTATCGTATTCTCAATTCCGGCACGCACCCCAAGGAATTTTTTGCCGAGATGTGGGCAACCATTGAGCGGGGCGACAGCTGGCAGCAGGAAATCTGTAACCGCAGCAAAGGCGGCACACTCTATTGGGTAGACTCGACCATTGTGCCGCTCAAAGATGGTGATGGGCAGATCACCCGTTACCTATCCATCGGCGTTGACACCACTGAACGCAAACAGGCCGATGAGATACTGCGCACGCGTTTGAAGGAGATCACCTGTCTCCACGCGATCCGTCGTGATATGGAGCAGGAATTACCGCTGGATGAGTGCTACCAGAGAATTGCTGTACATCTAAGGGATGCGATGCAGTTCCCGGAGATTGCTACTGCCGTGATCAAACTCGATGGCAGGCACTTCACTTCCGGGAAGTATAGCCAAGATCTTACGCACGGGCTGCAGGCGCAGATCATAGTCAATGATAAAGTCTGCGGCTGGTTACAGGTGTTTTATCACGAGAGTAAACCCTTCCTGCTGCCGATGGAGCAGGATCTCATCGACGCCATCAGAGACAATCTGGGGAAGTGGCTTGAGCGTATGCAGGCCGAGGCTAAAAGAAAGGAGAACGAGGCCCTGGTCTGGTGGCAGGCCAATTTTGATCCGCTGACCAATTTGCCCAATCGCCGCATGTTCCATGACCGGCTCGAACAGGAAATGAAAAAATCCAATCGCTCTGGTCTCCCCTTAGCGCTGCTGCTATTTGATCTTGACCATTTTAAGCAGATCAACGATACCTACGGTCATGCTGCGGGCGACATGCTGCTCCAGGATGCGGCACGGCGCCTGGGTAGTTGCGTGCGCGAGTCCGACATCGTAGTACGTCTGGGCGGGGATGAATTTATCGTTATCCTGAGTGAGCTAGCTGATCCCAATACCGTCGAACGCATCGCCCAGGACGCTCTGCACAAGCTGGATGAACCGTTCCATCTGAAGAATGAAGTGGCCTATGTATCTACCAGTATCGGCATCGCGTTCTATCCGACGGATGCTACTGACTCCAGCGCATTGCTTAAGAGTGCCGACCAAGCCATGTATGCCGCCAAGAATCAGGGACGTAACTGTTACAGCTATTTTACGGCATCCCTGCAGCAAGCTGCATATACCCGGATGCGGCTGATCAACGATTTGCGCGGAGCCCTGACTGGTGATCAGTTCAGGGTGTATTACCAGCCTATCGTAGAATTGGCAACCGGGGTCATTCACAAAGCGGAAGCACTGGTACGCTGGCAGCACCCAACGCGCGGCCTGGTCAACCCTGCTGAATTCATCCCCATCGCTGAAGAAACCGGCATGATCGTCAACATCGGCGACTGGGTCTTTCACGAAGTGGCAAGGCAGGCAGCAAAATGGCGCACATCACACCACGCAACATTTCAGATCAGCGTCAACCGTTCACCCATGCAATTCCATAATGATGGCAATATCCACGCATGGTTCGATCATCTAAAAAAACTCGGTCTGCCCGGGCAAAGTATCGCAGTGGAAATTACCGAGGGATTGCTGCTCGATACCAATGTCACCGTTACCAACCAGTTACTCGCCTTCCGCGATGCGGGCATGCAGGTATCGCTCGACGATTTTGGTACCGGTTATTCAGCGCTCGCCTACCTCAAGAAGTTTGACATCGACTATCTCAAGATAGACCGGTCGTTTATCCATAACCTGACCTTGGGCTCCAACGATATGGCGCTATGTGAAGCCATCATCGTGATGGCGCATAAACTTGGCCTGAGCGTGGTTGCCGAAGGGGTGGAGACCATAGAACAACGCGATCTGCTGGCTGCTGCTGGCTGCGACTACGGTCAAGGTTACCTATTCTCAAAACCGGTGCCAGCTGAGCAGTTCGGAGCCTTGCTACAAAACGCGCGTCAGCCGATCTGAAGACCACCTCTAAAAATCCGGATTTCGTCGCAATACTTCGTTGCTCATAAAAAGTTTCCTTATCTATCACCCTTGTGCCACGTCTACATTATTTATTCTTACTTTGTCTCGTTTAGAGCTTTGAATTATTAGAGACGCCACGAACCAGCAATGGCGCATCAGCGCTAGCAAAAACTATTGCATTAAACCTCTCGGCGCAGCGCCTTGGCAATCTTGAAAAGCAAAACCCAATTCAATTCATGCAGAACTGGTACAATTTCCACTCGCATCTCTTTCTCAAGTATTCTTGTGTTTGTCCGAGACGCAATTCCAGCCCGCAATGAAAAGAACACTGGTTCCACTGCTGATGCTCGTCACCGTGACGGCAGGTCTGGCTTGCAATGCTCATGCCCAGCTCGTGCGGGCTTTTCCTCCTGACAACAAACTGGGTGAACTCACGGCGATGAGATACCCTGAAGTCAGA
>CAMDAX010000186.1 GCA_945888885.1 Nitrosovibrio sp. Nv4
TTGGCATTGGCTGCGACCAAATACTGCTGGTAGAGAAAGCTGAAGGCGATGCCGATTTCCGCTACCGTATTTTTAATGCCGATGGGAGCGAAGTGGAGCAATGTGGCAATGGCGCTCGCTGCTTCGTTCGCTATGTGCATGAAAAGGGACTGACAGGGAAAGATGAAATTCGTGTGGAGACTCTTGGCGGATTGATTATTCCCAGATTGGAAACCAATGGTGAAGTGACCGTCAACATGGGTGCGCCGAAATTCGAACCGAAAGAAATTCCATTCGTCGCTGAGAAACGTGCAATGACTTATGCACTCGATGTCGGCGGCGGGCAGGTGGAAATCAGTACTGTTTCTTTGGGCAATCCGCATGCGGTGCAGGTGGTGGCAGATATGGATTGTGCACCGGTATTGACCGAAGGCGCGCTGATCGAACACCATCCACGCTTTCCTCAACGGGTGAACGCCGGGTATATGCAGGTGATGGATCGCGGGCATATTCGACTGCGGGTTTATGAACGTGGTGCGGGTGAAACACTCGCTTGCGGTACCGGCGCTTGTGCTGCGGTAGTGACGGGAATCAGCCGTGGATTACTGCAACCAACGGTTGAAGTCAGTACTCGTGGCGGCAATCTGACTATACGCTGGGAGGGTGAAAACCAACCAGTGTGGATGACCGGAGCCGCCGCAACTGTGTTTGATGGTGAAACTGAATTATAAAATCTAATCAGGGGGAAGCATGCAATTCGGTTCAGAAGATGTGGCCAAATATCTGCGGGAAAATCCGAAATTTTTCGATGAGTATGCAGATATGCTGGCAGATATTTTTGTCCCTCATCCCCACGGCGGCAGAGCGATTCCTATCAGTGAACGGCAAATCGTCACGCTGCGGGATAAGAATCATGCCCTGCAGAGCAAATTGCACGAACTGATCAAGTTCGGCGAGGAAAACGATGGCATCGGTGAAAAAATGCACCGCATGTCTATCGTTCTACTTACTTTTACTCACCTGGAAAATTTGCTACAGGGTTTGTATTTCAATCTGCGCGAGGACTTCGCCGTGCCTCATGTGGCACTACGGCTGTGGAATGTGCCCAGTGCAGACGCAGAGCTGCCTGAATTTACCCCGGCCAGTTCCGACATTCACGTGATTGCCGAAAGCCTGTCACATCCTTATTGCGGCCCCCACGTAGTCGATGAAATTAAAGAATGGTTCGGCGAAGATGCCGCCCATCTACGCTCATTCGCGATGGTGCCGCTGTGCGCGGAGCAAACCATTGGTCTGCTAGTGCTGGCAAGTGAAGATCCGCAACGATTTTATCCGGGAATGGGAACGCTCTACCTGAAACGGTTGGGCCAACTTGTGGATGCCGCCATTACACGGATGGCTTGAAATGGTCTTGATTGAAGGCATCTTTAATAATCCGAATTTCGGCAACAATACTTTGCTGCTCACAAAAGATGTTCCCTTAACTATCACCCCTATGCCACATCTACATTTTCTGTTTCGCCCTTATCTTGTTTAGAACTTCGAATTATTAGAGGTGTCCTGAAAATGATATGCAAATAGGATATAGAAAAGTAGAGGGCGAGCATGGTATCGAACGGTAACCCAGGTTTGGTTGCTGCCGCCTATCTTTTGCATCTTGCCAATGAACGGCGGTTGTCACCACTTACTTGTACGAGTTATGCGCGTGACATTGCCACCTTGCTGGAGCTCACCAAGGAAACACCGCTTGACCAACTCCAGATTTATCACATTCGCCGTTTTATCGCCCAGCTTCATGCCAAAGGGTTTTCTGGCAGAAGTCTGGCGCGAATGCTCTCGGCATGGCGTGGCTTGTATAATTATCTGGCGCGAGATCATGGTTACACCAGCAATCCCTGCGCCGGGCTGCGCGCGCCGAAAGCACCCAAGACCCTGCCGCATGTGCTTTCGCCTGACGAAGCGGCGAAGCTGCTGGAATTTTCCACCGGGGACCTGATGGCGCTGCGGGATAAGGCCATGTTCGAGCTATTCTATTCCTCGGGGCTGCGGCTGGCCGAACTTGTCAGCCTGGAACCTGAGAATCTAAGTTTCTCTGACGGCACAGTGCGCGTCATTGGCAAGGGTGGCAAAACCCGCATAGTACCGGTGGGTAGTCAGGCAATACAAGCCTTGAGTGCATGGATGAAACTACGCGAGACTTTACTTAAACCCGGAGAAACCGCACTGTTTTTGTCCCGTTATGGCAAAGGCATCAGCTCTCGCTCGATCAGTCAGCAGCTAAAAATCCGGGCGTTGCAGCAAGGCATCAGTGCCAATGTACATCCGCACATGCTGCGGCACTCATTCGCTTCTCATTTGTTGCAATCCAGTGGTGATTTACGCGCAGTGCAGGAAATGCTGGGGCATGCCAGCATCAGCACCACGCAAATTTATACCCATCTCGATTTTCAGCATCTGGCGAAAGTGTATGATGCGGCGCATCCGCGTGCGAAGAAGAAGAGCTGAAGCCAAGGGATAAACACGCTTTTCCCACGAATCAGCGTTATAATTCTTTCTCCTTAATGATCTCAAGCTAATCTCATGCAACAACATCGTGGCACCACTATAATTTCTGCACGACGCGGTACACAAGTTGCGCTTGGCGGCGATGGCCAGGTTACTCTGGGTGCTATCATCGCCAAGGCCAGTGCCCGTAAGGTACGTCGGCTCTACCATGAAAAAATTCTTGCCGGATTTGCAGGGGGGACTGCGGATGCCTTTACTTTGTTCGAGCGCTTTGAAGGCAAGCTTGAAAAGCATCAGGGGCACCTTATGCGTTCGGCTGTGGAATTGGCGAAGGACTGGCGTACTGACCGTATTTTGCGGCGACTGGAAGCAATGCTGATCGTGGCCGACCGGGAAACTACACTTATCATCACCGGCTCGGGCGACGTGATTGAGCCGGAATTGGGACTTGCCGCCATTGGCAGCGGTGGCCCTTATGCCCATTCTGCTGCGCGTGCATTGCTGGAAAATACCAGCCAGACACCGCTGGAGATCGTCAAGAAGTCGCTCACTATTGCCGGAGATTTGTGCATTTATACCAACCAGAATCATATAATCGAGGTTCTGGAGTAGCGTATAAAGTGCAGCACTTCTCGCCTATCGGGGTTCAAGGGCGCCTTAAGTGAAGCAGCCGCGTACTGATACATCACAGCTTTTACCGTCGGATTTTTAACCCCCACCATTTACCCTCTACACCCTGACACCATGTCCCAAATGACTCCACAGGAAATCGTCCATGAGCTGGACAAGCACATCATCGGCCAGGACGCTGCCAAGCGTGCCGTGGCCATTGCGCTCAGGAATCGCTGGCGCAGGCAGCAGGTAGCAGACCCTCTGCGGCAGGAGATCACGCCAAAAAATATTCTGATGAT
>CAMDAX010000187.1 GCA_945888885.1 Nitrosovibrio sp. Nv4
AACCCGATGGCCTGTGCCGTTTGTTCCAGGCTCATGCCATATTGAAGTGGCAGGATAACCGCCTGTGCTTGGCGTAGCTGCTCAATCGTTGTCGCTGAAGAAATGGCTTGGAGCGCCCTGTCCACTACATCCTGGCCCCGCGGCGGTCGCGACATGAATAACCTCATCAGTTTATTTGATGGGTTATTATTACACTATTGATGTATAAATTGAATAACACCATGTTGACTTCTTCGACTTGTTCATTCTGATTGGGGCTGCCTGAATCCACTAGATGCAGCAACATGTTGGCTTGCATTATTAGCACGGAATGCGACGACCAGCGTATGTGGCAATTCGTGAATGGAATCCACTGTGTCTGAAATCACCAAGGATCCGCGCTCTAGGATGAACAACTTGCGCGTGGGTGGCATCAAGCGTGGCAAATAATTGATCGACAACGCGGGCGCGTGCGCGGGCAAAGCCATTGAACAAGAGGGGTAGATTTGCCCGGTTGGTGTAGCCGACAATGGAAACCGGCATAACTTGAGCGCGCTGCCTGGCATGGCGCTGGAGTTTAGCGAGTTTTCCCCTGAGTGATTTAGCCCGCTTTCGAAGCAGCAGCCGGTCAGCTGTCAGCTTTCAGTTGGGTTTCACCGGGATCACGTAGGCCGACACCACTCCTTTGTCGTTCTAGATGTGTCCGGCCACGCACCAAGTGAGCTGCGAGATGCTCAAGCTGTACCAGTTCCACCTGTAACTTGCCTTCATGACTTTTCGCCCGCTGGGCGAAGATATCCAAAGTCAGGTTGGTACGGTCTAGCACGCAGTACTGGAGGCGCTGCTCTAGGTCATTCACCTTGCCGCTACCGGCGTAATCGCTGCCGCCAAGATCAAAGCTAACCAGTACGGCAGCATTAATGTTGGTAGCGCTGGCAGTGAGGCGATCAAGCATCAGATGCGATTGGGGCATCAAATGGAATGGTAACGGCCCTGGCTGGGACTACAGTGGATATTGCATGCTTATATACCATCTGGGTGACAGAGTTTTTCAGTAGAACCACATACTGGTCAAACGAGTCAATATGACCTTGCAGCTTAATACCATTTACCAGATAAATTGATACCGGAATACGCTCCTTCCGCAGGGCATTCAGAAATGGGTCTTGTAACAATTGCCCTTTGGCACTCATGGGTGACTCCCTGTTTTAATTATTCAAGTAATAACTCTACTTGATTTTAAGGAGTAAATCCATATTCTCGAACAGGCTGGGTCGAGATTTGTGGCAGAGAGGCTCTGGATACTCTACTAGCGGAAATGCCCGGACTGCGTACACAGTACGGGCATTGATTGATGAGATTCTCTAACTGAAGTTTCTCCGCTAATTAGCCAAATGGCTTTGGTCTTGGAGTTTCATTAGTGGAGGGTGGCAGGATGGGCAGCTTGAAATCAGGCTGTTTGCCAGTCAGTGTTTTCAGGAAGGCTACAATCTTGGCATTTTCCTCCTTGCTGAAGTCACGGCCTAGTTGTATTCGTCCCATGACGTCTACTGCTTCTTCCAAAGTCTCAGCGGCACCATCGTGAAAGTAGGGATAAGTCAGCTCCACATTGCGTAGGGTAGGTACCTTGAACACAAAACGATCCGCAGCTTTGCCGGTAACTCCTATCCGACCCTCTTCCTTGCTGGAAGTCTTGTAGGGCTCACGAACACCCATCTTCTGAAACGAGGTGCCACCCACGGCTGTACCATAATGACAGCTTGTACAGCCGTTGTCCTTGAACAACTTGTAACCATCAAGCTCAGTCTGGTTAAGGGCTTTCTTATCACCCTTAAGCCACTTGTCGAAGCGGGAATCAGGTGTAACCAGGGTTTCTTCGAAAGCAGCGATGGCGTCGGTCACCATGCCAATATTAACTTGATCTGACCCAAACACTTGCTTAAAGCGAGCGCGATACTGTGGCATGGAGCGCAGTACGTCCACGGTCAGTTCGTGGGTAAAAGCCATCTCGCCCGGGTTGGCAATAGGCCCGCCTGCCTGTTCCTTTAGATCCTTGGCACGACCATCCCAGAATTGTGCCAGCATCATGCTGGAGTTCAGAACCGTTGGTGCGTTGATTGGCCCCTGTTGCCATTTATGCCCAATAGAAGTTTTTATGTTGTCGGTACCGCCCATGCTCAAGTTATGGCAGGAATTGCAGGAGATGAAGCCAGATTTGGACAAACGTGGGTCAAAAAAGAGCATTTTGCCCAATTCCACCATACCTATATTCTTTGGTGCAGCTGCCTTAATCGGCTGGATAGGTTCGTTGGCCGACGTTGTGGTTGAGGCGGCAACAGCTCCAATAGATAGCAGCGATACAATTAGCGTTCGCAATATCATCGGTATTCTCCTTAAAATGCGGCTGTAGTGGCGCAGCCGATTACGCCTGACGAAATATAAACCCTTTATAAAAATCTGACCAGAATATTCGTACAATGTTAGTCCTGCTAGAGTCCAGTTTCTGAGCAGATTTACTCACGTTGCTTGGCAGGTGCAGTCACAGCTTGTTCTTCGTCATAGCCACACCCGCTGTAACAGTTGCTGTCATGAGTATCATGACTGAGTAAGCGTGCCAATTCAGTCAGTGCTTGCTGATAGACATGGCGTTTGAACTCAACTACTGACTCTAACTCCACCCAATACTGATTCCACCGCCAGGCATCAAATTCGGGACGGGCGTTCGTGCGCAACGATACATCGCAATCTCGCCCAACCAGACGCAATAGATACCAAATCTGCTTTTGTCCTCTGTAGTTTCCGCGCCACCCACGCCTTACCCACTGATCTGGTACTTCGTAGCGCAGCCAGTCACGTGTGCGTCCAATGATCTTGACATGGCGAGGATACAAGCCTACTTCCTCCGTCAATTCTCGATACATCGCCTGCTCAGGACTTTCGCCCGGTTTGATGCCGCCCTGGGGAAACTGCCAAGAGTCTTGTTTAATACGTTTACCCCAAAAGACCTCATCTTTTGAGTTTAGTAGAATAATGCCAACATTGGAGCGATATCCGTTACGGTCGATCATATGATTCACCCGATGATTCATCACAATGCCGCAATTTTTTTATATTTTATCTCAGATTGAAAGCCGACATTAGATTAATGTTAGCGCAAAGTAGTAATGTCCGGTTTCTCCCAAGTAGAAATGTCCGCTGGTGATTAAACTCACCCCTGTTTAAAACATTGGCGGACAAATTTAAAATGGACAAACTCATGAGCCAAAAAGAAGTGAAGAAAGTCCAAGTGTTGGAGCTGCTGAAAGACAAAAGAATCAGCCAGGAAGATGCGGCGAAGCAGCTGGATATTACGACCCGTCAGGTGCGCCGCCTGAGCAAGCGTTATCAGGCGGCGGGCATGGATGGATTAATCAG
>CAMDAX010000188.1 GCA_945888885.1 Nitrosovibrio sp. Nv4
TCCGAAGGGCAGGCGGTTTATGCCCGAAAAGTGACTGATAATCTCAAGCAAAATGGCATCCGTGTGCACGCGGACTTGAGAAATGAGAAAATAACCTATAAAATCCGAGAACATAGTTTACAGAAACTACCCTACCAGATCATAGTAGGCGATAAGGAAGTGGCGACAGAAACGGTTGCCGTGCGTACCCGGTCGGGTTTGGATCTTGGCCAGATGTCTCTGCAAGCGTTGATTGAACGCCTTAAAGCGGAAATATCCATAAGGGCTGGCACGGTTTGATTTATTAAACAAACTTGGGGAATTGCTATAGTTCAAGAAAAAGCAGCACGCACAAATCAAGAGATTAACGTCCCAGAAGTGCGCTTGATTGGTGTTGAGGGCGAGCAGATAGGCATCGTTACGCTGGCGGTCGCCAATGCTTTGGCAGAAGAGGCCGGAATCGACTTGGTCGAAATTGCGCCTACCGCCCAACCCCCAGTATGCCGCTTGATGGATTATGGCAAGTTCCGTTATCAAGAAAGCAAGAAAAAACACGAAGCTAAGCTCAAGCAAAAACAGATTCAGATCAAGGAAGTAAAGTTTCGTCCCAACACGGACGACGGCGATTACAACATCAAGCTGCGCAACCTGATCGGTTTTCTGGAAGAAGGTGATAAGGCCAAGATCACGTTGCGTTTCCGTGGACGTGAGATGGCGCATCAGGAATTTGGTATACGCCTGCTGGAGCGGGTGAGGGACGATCTGGCACAACAGGCGGTGGTAGAGCAGTTTCCTAGAATGGAGGGACGGCAGATGGTGATGGTGCTGTCGCCGAAGAAGAAGGAAGTGAAAGTGGCCAAGCCGAAGGTGGCAAAGGAAGCTAGTGGTATAACCTCGAATGCAGCAAAGGCCAGTATAGATGCGGCAGCCAGCACAAGAGTAGTGGCTGCAGAGACCGAGAAGCAAATTAAAGTCGCCTCTGTCATTTGAAGTTCTAAACAAGACAAGGTGGGAACAAAAAATGTAGACGCAGCATAGAGCTGCTATACAAGGAAGCATTTTTTATGAGTAACAAAGTATTGTGACAATGATCTGGACTATTAGAAGTATCTTTAAGTGATGGATCCGGTCAGTATGCAAGGCATACGCGGATAGCGGCAAAGTTGACGCGAAGAATATTCATGTCAGCGTAAAACCAAGTGACTCCCGGGTCTTAAAAGTGTTCCGCTCAGGAAACACCTGGTGTCATGTTAAAACAGGAGCAGTATCATGCCCAAGATGAAAACCAAGAGTGGCGCTGCCAAGCGCTTCAAGGTGCGGGCCGGCGGCAGTATCAAGCGTTCGCAGGCTTTCAAGCGCCATATTCTTACCAAGAAAACTACTAAAAACAAGCGCCAATTGCGGGGAACCACCGGCGTTCATTCCACCAATGTGGCGTCAGTACGCGCCATGATGCCCTACGCCTAAGGAGAGACTGCCATGCCAAGAGTAAAACGTGGTGTGACGGCTCACGCCCGTCATAAAAAGATACTGGATCTCGCCAAGGGATATCGTGGTCGCCGCAAGAATGTCTATCGCATCGCTAAAGAAGCGGTGATGAAGGCAGGGCAATATGCTTATCGTGATCGCCGTCAGAAGAAGCGCCAGTTCCGTGTTTTGTGGATTGCTCGTATCAATGCTGCTGCGCGTGAATGTGGTTTACCCTACAGCGTATTCATGAATGGTTTGAAGAAAGCAGAGATAGAAGTGGACCGCAAGGTGCTGGCTGATATCGCGGTATTCGACAAGCCAGCCTTCGCAAAAATTGTTGAACAAGCCAAGGCCAGCCTCGCCCTATAGCGAGCAGCAGTAACAAAGAGGCAAGGAGGCCAAGAGGCGAAGAGTCTCAGCCTCCTTTTTTCTTGTGTGATTTTACGGGCACAGCCCATCTACTTTGCATACCCATGAATAACCTGGATAATCTTCTCAGTGAAGCCATCGACCTATTTGGCAACATAGACGATGCAGCCGAATTGGAGCAAGTCAAGGCACGCTATCTCGGCAAAAGTGGCACGCTGACAGAGCTACTGAAGGGATTGGGCAAGCTCTCACCGGAAGAGCGTCCCATCATGGGCAGCCGTATTAACCAGGCAAAGGAAACGCTGGAGGCGGCGCTTAACCGCCGCCGTGATGTGATCCAGGCAAAAAAACTGGGAGCACAGCTAGCCGGAGAAGCACTGGATGTAACGTTGCCGGGACGCGGCTTGGGTACGGGCGGTTTGCATCCGGTAACGCGCACACTGGAACGTATCGAATCGCTATTCAACTCGATTGGTTTTGCTGTTGTTTCCGGCCCCGAAATTGAAACTGATTTTTATAATTTCACCGCGCTCAATATCCCGGAAAACCATCCTGCGCGAGCGATGCATGATACTTTCTACCTCGATGACAAATATTTGCTGCGCACCCATACATCGCCGGTACAAATCCGTTACATGCAGAGCAAGCAGCCCCCGCTAAAAATAATTGCGCCGGGACGGGTGTACCGTTGTGATTCTGATGTAACTCACACGCCGATGTTTCATCAGGTAGAAGGTTTGTGGGTGGATGAGAGCGTAAATTTCGCAGCGTTGAAGGGCGTACTGGCGGATTTCATGCAGCACTTTTTTGAGCGTGAGGATTTGCCGGTGCGCTTCCGTCCTTCTTTCTTTCCCTTTACCGAACCTTCTGCTGAAATGGATATTGGCTGTGTGATGTGCCACGGCAGCGGCTGTCGCGTGTGCAGCCACACTGGCTGGTTGGAAGTGCTGGGTTGCGGCATGGTGCATCCCAACGTTCTGAAGCATGTCGACATAGACAGCGAGAAATATATCGGTTTCGCTTTCGGTATGGGAGTGGAGCGACTTGCGATGCTGCGCTATGGCGTGAACGATCTGCGATTGTTTTTCGAGAACGATTTGCGGTTCCTGAAACAGTTTAATTAAACCCAGATAATCCATTAGGACGCGAAATGATGGTAAGGCAGGTTGCGAGACAGTTTTGTCGGTTGAGAGAAGTCCATAGTTTGATCTATGGACGCCAAGCAAGTGGTGAAAATAACCGCAAGCTGACCGTCAGCACTGGCGTAGGCTCAGAGTGCTACCTAAAGTATTCCTTGAAGTAAAAACAAGCCCCCATGAGATTTTCTGAAGACTGGCTTCGTACCCTGGTCAATCCACCACTTTCCAGCGGTGAGCTGGCTCACGCTCTGACCATGGCGGGGTTGGAGGTGGAAGCTGTCGAGGCTGCTGCACCGGTCTTTGACAAAGTGGTGGTAGCCGAAGTGCTATCGGTGCAGAAGCACCCGGACGCAGACCGTCTGAATGTAT
>CAMDAX010000189.1 GCA_945888885.1 Nitrosovibrio sp. Nv4
CAGGAAATCGTCCATGAGCTGGACAAGCACATCATCGGCCAGGACGCTGCCAAGCGTGCCGTGGCCATTGCGCTCAGGAATCGCTGGCGCAGGCAGCAGGTAGCAGACCCTCTGCGGCAGGAGATCACGCCAAAAAATATTCTGATGATCGGCCCCACCGGTGTGGGCAAGACTGAAATTGCACGGCGTCTGGCAAAACTCGCCGATGCACCGTTCATCAAGGTAGAGGCGACCAAGTTCACCGAGGTGGGTTATGTCGGACGCGATGTGGATTCGATTATTCGCGATCTGGTGGAGTCTGCCATAAAACAATCGCGTGAACAGGAAGCCCTCAAAATGCGTTCCCGCGCCGAGGACCATGCTGAAGAGCGTATTCTCAATGCATTGTTGCCGCCCGCACGGGAACCTGGACTACAGACGGAAGCTGGGGAGCGTGACAATACTACCCGGCAGAAATTCCGCAAGAAATTGCGTGAAGGTGAACTCAATGACAAGGAAATAGAGATCGAAGTGGCGGCAACTCATGCTGCTCACATGGAAATCTTCGCCCCACCGGGAATGGAGGAACTGACTACCCAAATTCAGGGTATGTTCCAGAATATGGGCGGAGAAAGAAAAAAAACCCGCAAACTTAAGATCAGCGAGGCGATGAAACTCATCACCGATGAAGAGGCTTCCAAACTCGTTAACGACGAAGAGCTGAAGTTGAGCGCAGTGCAAAATGTCGAGCAGAACGGTATCGTGTTTTTGGATGAAATCGACAAGATCACTAGCCGTTCCGAAACTTCCGGCGCAGATGTGTCGCGCCAGGGTGTGCAGCGGGACTTGCTGCCATTGGTTGAAGGCACCACCGTTTCCACCAAATACGGCATGATAAAAACCGATCACATCCTGTTTATCGCCAGCGGCGCATTCCACCTTGCCAAGCCTTCCGACCTGATACCGGAACTACAGGGGCGTTTCCCAATTCGTGTCGAACTGGCGAGCCTCAGTGCCGATGATTTTGTGCAGATACTTACCAATACTGATGCCTGCCTGACGCGCCAATACCAAGCGCTGCTTGAGACTGAAGGAATCAAGCTGGAATTCATGTCCGACGCGATCAAGCGCCTGGCTGAGATTGCTTTTGCGGTCAATGAAAAAACCGAGAATATCGGCGCACGGCGGCTCTATACCGTGATGGAAAAATTGCTGGAAGAGGTTTCATTCGACGCGGCAAAACACAGAGGTGATACCGTCACGATTGACGCAGCCTACGTGGATATGCGGCTCAAGGACTTATCCCAGAGTGAGGACTTGGCCCGTTACGTGCTTTAGAGGCAGGTTATAGCCGGTTGTCCGGTTATGACCAAACGGCGTGAGCGCGCATAATCTGTTATAATCCAAATCTGCGGCGTTAGCCCCACGTCTTCGCGCTGCCCATTCTGTTTCTCTTAAGGTGCCTGTATCAATCCGAAGTTCTTTCTAATTTCAGTTCGAAAGTGTCACCAATGAAATGGAATTAGAATAAGCGATTATTCGCAAGATTTGGATTTATAGAAGCATCCTTCATTCATCTGCCTAAGACTGGCGTTCCATAACCGGAACGACAGGCCGATGCCACCCCCCTTGGAGTTTTATGTCTTTTGCTAATTTCGGCTTGTCCGATGAAATTATTCGTGCCGTCACTGAACGTGGCTACACCGTCCCCACCCCAATTCAACTGCAAGCAATCCCTGCGGTCCTGGCTGGCGGTGATTTACTGGCCGGCGCGCAAACCGGCACCGGCAAGACCGCCGGTTTTACCCTGCCTATTCTGCACCGCCTCTCTGACAAGAGCATCAAGGGGCCGTCCAGCGGGCGGCCACCAATACGTGCATTGATTCTCGTCCCCACCCGCGAACTCGCGGCGCAGGTAGAAGAAAGTGTGCGTGATTACGGCAAATACCTGAAGCTGAGTTCGATGATAATGATTGGCGGAGTCAACATTAATCCACAAATCACCCGCCTGAAAAGCCGAGTAGATATTCTGGTTGCCACACCGGGACGTCTGCTGGATCATGTGCAACAGAAAACTCTGGACTTGTCGCACGTTGAAATTCTCGTGCTGGACGAAGCCGACCGCATGCTCGACATGGGCTTCATTCGTGACATCAGGAAAATACTTGCGTTACTGCCCAAGCAGCGGCAGAACCTGCTGTTCTCTGCCACCCTCTCTGATGAGATCCAGATACTGGCGGACAATCTGCTCAACAAGCCGGTAATGATTGAGGTGGCGCGTCGCAACGCTACTGCCGACAAGGTGACGCACGTGGTGCATCCGGTGGACCGCGAACGCAAGCGTGACCTGCTCGCTCATCTCATCAAACAGCACCGCTGGCAGCAGGTGTTGGTATTCACCCGCACCAAGCATGGCGCCAACAAGCTGGCTGAATATCTGATTGCAAGTGGCATTCCATCGCTCGCTATCCACGGCAATAAGAGTCAGGCGGCGCGCACCCGGGCGCTGGCAGAATTCAAGACCGGTAGCCTGCCAGTGCTGGTGGCAACAGATATTGCCGCACGTGGCATCGACATCAGCGAGTTGCCGCATGTCGTCAACTTTGAGCTGCCCAATGTGGCGGAGGATTATGTCCATCGCATTGGCCGCACTGCCCGTGCCGGAGCAGAAGGCGATGCAGTGTCGCTGGTATGCGTGGATGAGCTCAAGCTGCTGACAGACATTGAAAGGCTGATCAAGCGCGACTTGCCCAGCAGGGTTATCGCTGGGTTTGAGCCCGACCCGCGTATCAAGGCCGAGCCGATAATAAATGGGCGCAGCGGCGGGCCGCGCGGCATGACACACGCACGCAGCCAGCCAAGCGGTCGGACGGGCGCCAAACCAGCAGCCAGAAGGCCGACGGGAATTGCGCGACCAGCAGCTGGCCGCGCACCTGCACAGAACCGCTCAGGTGGACGGGGACGCTAGAATCCAGAGAATCTAAACGCGCATGCCGCAATTTACTCCGTTAAGGGCAGTCTTTGCCAGCACGTCAATCAGCATAATTGATTGTTTCTTGGACGGAGTCTTGATGGGTATCTGTGATGCAACCTGAAGAATTTCTATTTCCATTGGCGAGGAAATATTTTTCATATTATCGTCTGCCATAAATCTGCTGCTATTTTGCAGCGGGAATACTCCGACACGTTCATGATTCAGGTGTCGGATACACGAGCGTACCAATTATTTTCTCAAGCGACGGTTGTACCGATAGTCGAATATGCGACTAAACTAACGGTGTCGCAACTCGATTTAGGG
>CAMDAX010000190.1 GCA_945888885.1 Nitrosovibrio sp. Nv4
TCAAGCGCTCGCTGCCGGGGCAGAGATGATCCTGCTGGATAATTTTGAACTTGCCCAGTTGCGCAGTGCAGTTGCTTTGACTGAAAAACTGACAAGTGGGCGAACCATACTGGAAGCATCGGGAGGAATCACGCTGGAGAACGTGCGCGCTGTCGCGCAAACCGGGGTGCACCGGATCTCCGTCGGCAGCCTCACCAAGGATGTGCAGGCAGTGGATCTATCGATGCGATTCCTTACATGACCTTATCCACTTACCTTCCAACATGGCCGCTGTCGGTCAGTCCGGCCCTTTGGCTCGCGCTGGCCCTGGTAATTGCCGTACTGGTAGGAGAAGGGCTAGTGCGCTATCTGCGGCTGCCGCGCATTGTCGGTTATGTTGGCATCGGGCTGCTACTGGGGCCTGCCGGCTTGAATATGATCCCGGTACTACCTGCTGCAGAATGGCGACTACTAATTGATTTGGCGCTTGGTATTCTGTTGTTCGAGTTGGGAAGCAAGGTGAATCTGCGCTGGCTTAAGGCTAATCCCTGGATTGCAGGTACCAGCCTGCTGGAAGCTGCCGCAACTTTCTTTGCTGTATTTGGACTGTTGCTATGGTTCGATGTTGCACACGTCACTGCCGCAGTGGTAGCGGCCATTGCAATTGCCACTTCACCGGCCATTGTAGTACGCACGGTGACGGAATCCCGCGCCCGGGGACAAGTCACTGAGCGATTGCTGCTGATGACTGCACTCAATTGTATTTATGCCATTATCTGCCACAAACTGGCTGTCGCTTTCATGCATGATGAAGCTGGCGCGAGTCTGATCCACACCGTGTTACAACCACTTTACCTCATCAGCGGGTCAGCGCTGCTGGGCTGGTTATTTGGTGGCGCTTTCAATTTCATCCATCGCCATATGGGTCAACACGAAGAAACTTTCTCTTTCCTTTTGTTTGGCATGATTGCAATTGCGACTATCGTAGCTTCGACACTCAAGCTTAGTCCGATGCTTGTGCTGTTGGCAGCTGGCCTGATCACCCGCTATCAGCGCGAGC
Source organism: Nitrosovibrio sp. Nv4 (assembly GCA_945888885.1). Taxonomy (GTDB): domain Bacteria; phylum Pseudomonadota; class Gammaproteobacteria; order Burkholderiales; family Nitrosomonadaceae; genus VFJL01. The sequence goes on from CAMDAX010000190.1 coordinate 1,040, forward strand.
ACCCCCGCACTTTCCTGCCACATTTTGGTTCTGCCGGTGCAATTCTGGTCGTGTTGATGTTTACTGCCAATGGCCTCGCGGCAAATCTCGATGGGCTGCGTGACAGCATGCTGCTGGTATTGCTGCTCATCCTGGTCCGCGCTATCGCCAAACTGTTGCCAGTGCTGGTGCTGGCAAGGTATAGCGGCATCAGCCTGCATCAGGCGATAGCCCTGGGAATCGCACTTGTACCCATGTCCAGCCTTACGCTGCTGTTAACATTGGATACTGCTGTTGCTTTCCCTGCTTTTGCTTCAGGACTGGGGTTGGTGTTAATGAGCTGCATCGTGATACTCGAGCTTGCCGGACCCATTCTGGTGCAAATGGCTTTGCGGGGAGCAGGAGAAACACTAGAGGTACCCTGGAGGAAAAAAGTATGAGTTTGATGCCCTTTGCCTCATCCCGCCCGTTAAGCATCGGGGTTGAGCTTGAGCTGCAATTACTTAATTGTAACGATTACGACCTGATCTCTTCAGCACCTGACATGCTGCGCCGGATAGCAACGCAGGCACACCACGGGGAAATAAAACCCGAAATGACCCGCAGCATGATTGAGATTAATTCCTCGGTACAGCACGAATATGGTGCGCTGGTTGAGGAGTTGCGTTCCTTGCGCAACACCGTAGCCGATGCTGGTCGCTTTCTCAATATCGCGGTGGCTGGCGGCGGCACGCATCCGTTCCAGCATTGGAGCGAGCAGAAGATTTTTGACGCGCCACGCTTTCATTATTTGTCCGAGTTATACGGCTACCTGGCAAAACAGTTCACCATATTCGGCCAGCATGTCCACATCGGTTGCCCAGGCCCGGACGAAGCGCTCCATCTGCTGCATATGCTGTCGCGCTATGTTCCGCATTTTATTGCATTGTCTGCTACCTCCCCATTTGTGCAGGGGCATGATACGGGATTTGCCTCGGCCCGCCTTAATTCTGTTTTTTCCTTCCCGCTTAGCGGGCGTGCGCCATTTGTTTTAAATTGGGAAGATTTCGAGCGTTTCTTCGGCAAAATGACTGATACTGGCGTAGTCGAGTCGATGAAAGACTTTTATTGGGATATCCGTCCAAAACCCGAGTTTGGCACCATCGAGGTACGGGTATGCGATACCCCGCTTACTGTTGAAATTGCTGCTGCCATAGCCTGCTATATCCAGGCAATGGCGCGCTATATCATGGTGGAACGACCAGGTGATCCGCAGGAAGATGATTATCTGGTCTATACGTTTAACCGTTTCCAGGCTTGTCGTTTCGGACTTGAAGGAGTTTTCATTGATCCGCGCACCCATGAACAGCGCAGTCTGCGGGAGGATATTGCAGATATGCTGCTACGTATTGCCGATCATGCCGTAGAGTTGCGGGCTGGGGAAGCAATGGAACGTATCCGCGAGATACTCGCTAAAGGCAACGGTGCAAGCTGGCTGCGTCAGACTTACGCACACGAACATAATCTCAGCGATATGATGCAGCAACAGGCCAAGTTGTGGATGAACGGCTAACGGCACCTGCAATAACCAGGATGTCACGCCCATTACGCATTGGCCTGTCGCCGCGGATCCTGCATCACCCTCCAGCGGAACTGGGTTTTCGCAATAAAACTCTGCAATATCTTGAACAAACCATTGCACATTGGATTATGCGCCGCCATGCACTGGCATTCATGCTTCCATCCATAGAAACCGGTGGTATGGAGCGTTCCAGCGTATGCGTACGGGATTATGTGGCGGAAATAGATGGCTTGGTACTGCAAGGCGGCGCCGATGTCAGTCCTGCCTCCTACGGTGAAACACCATTACGCCCCGAATGGTCTGGGGACCGGGTACGCGATCTTTATGAAATTGATCTATTCTGGGAATGCGTGGTACAAGGCAGACCCGTACTGGGCATCTGCCGTGGGTTGCAGTTGATCAATGTGGCGCTGGGCGGAAGCCTGCATCAGGATATCGTCACCGAATATCCGCATGCTATCCCGCATGTAGACCCGGTACTCTATGACCGCCACCGCCATCCCATACATATTGAAACGAACTCCAGGTTGGCACAGCTCTATGGGGGGAAATCAGAGCACCTGGTGTCCAGCATTCATCATCAGGCAATCAAACAGTTGGGGAGAGATCTGATGGTCGAGGCAATTTCTGAGAGCGATGGCATTATCGAAGCCATC
>CAMDAX010000191.1 GCA_945888885.1 Nitrosovibrio sp. Nv4
TTTCACAGAAACTAAAACAGGCTGCCTGATCAGTCCGCCAGGTATGCCATCGTCGGTTGGAAGTGCATACTTCCGCAGCTTCCAACTGACGACATAAAAGCGCACAATTCATGTGCTTCAGAACCGGACAAGTCTAAAAGCTCGCGACACAGCATTCCCAGTCATTGCCGTAGCCCGAAAAATAGTGTGTAATGCAGGTATGGCTAACAGCAAAAAATATGAACTCAATGTAACGGTTCGCACCACCTATCTTCCCGAGCAGTCGGACGAAGTCATCGACCGTTACGTATTTGCCTACACCATCACCATCGCCAACACCGGCACGGTTGCGGCACAGCTCATCAGCCGCCACTGGATCATCGCCGATGGGGGCAGCAGTGTTCAAGAGGTGCGGGGGTTGGGCGTGGTGGGGGAACAGCCGCTGCTTAAGCCTGGCGACAGCTTTGAATACACCAGTGGCACCGCCCTCTCCGCGCCCGTGGGCTCAATGAAAGGCAGTTATCAGATGGTGGCCGAAGACGGCCTCTACTTCGATGCATTCATTCCAGAATTCATTTTGAGTGTGCCACGGGTGTTGCATTAAAGCCTGAACGCCCATAGCTTGTTCGCGGCAAATGTTAATGGGGTGGCGATGAAGATAGCCAGGATGATAGCAAAGCCATACCAATAACCCAACACATCCACCATCAGGTATGTTATTCCGGCATGAGTGCTTGCACCTGCCATCGCAACCAGCATAAATTTTGGGAAACACTCCAGACGTGGGTCAATTGTTGCAAAGGTCCAGAGGTGGTTGACCCGGTAGGAGATGAATACTGCAAAGGAGAACGCGATCACGCTTGCAACCCATGGTCGAATCGCCAACAGTTCGATCAGTAACACCGCTATCACAATATGCACGATGGTGGCCACTAGCCCGGCGAAACAATAACGGGTGAATTGAGTAATCAATTCTCAGCTTTTGGCTTGAGCCCGCTGGGCAACCGCCAATAGGGAGACACCAAAGGGAAGTTCGGTTCGCATGACAAGATGGCGCTCACTCTCGAATACCATTCTTAGCATATTGTTAAGCCACAGTGACGGGGGTTTTTCATCGTCGGAATCATGTTGCCCCAGCAGCTTTTTTACCAACCTGAGCACAACGATAACCGGGAAAAGCCACATGTTGTAATAAGTGACATGCAAGGGCTGCAAGCCGGATTCTAATAACACCTGCGTCAGTTCGTGCTTGTTGTAACGGCGCTTATGGTGATGGCGCTCATCATGTCCGCTCCAGAGAAACTGGAATGCCGGCACGGTGATAATCACCCTGCCGCCTGGCTCGAGTATTTTTTCGATGACCTTTAACGTGCCTGCATGATCACCGATATGCTCCAGAACATCCAGTAGAGTCACCAGGTCGAATTGTTGCCCTTGAAACGGGATATTGTCCGGCAAGCTGCCTAGGTGTATCGGGCAGACCTCGCGTGCCTGAGCTATGTCTCGGGCAGCTTCGTTCATCTCAAGACCGGCAACCTCTCCGAAAGCCTTGAGCATCGCTAGATTACCACCCGTACCGCAACCGATATCGAGAATCTTTCCATCTTGTGGCAATTGCATGGAGCACAGAATATGCTTGATAATTGCGCGACGGGCGACGAACCACCAGTGTGTATCCTCTATTTTCCTTAATTGAAGATAAACTTCTGCCTCCATGCTGGCACCTTATAATTTATTGAAATTATTTCGCCAGCAGTTCGATATACGACTGGTAACTAAAACTGCGATTTTTCTTTTGTCCAGTCATTTCACTGACAATCCCCAAGTCTTTGAGTGTTTTCACCGCTGCATTCGCTGTTGGAAAGCTTGTCTCCAATTCTTTCCGTACTCGTTCGACCGTGAAACGGGGCATCATCGGCAGCAACTCGAATAACCGATAGGTGGCAGATCCAGATTTTGCCGAGCCGAGCAAACGCCGACGATCGGCGGCTACCAAGGTGGCGATTTCAACAACGCTGCGCTCTGCGTTGGCTGCAGCAACAGCCACCCCTTCCAGGAAAAATTCAACCCAGGCTTCCCAGTTGCCCTCGGTACGGATGCCCGACAGTAAGCGGTAGTACTCAGATTGATGCTGCTTCAAATAGCCGCTCAGGTACAGCAGCGGCTCTGGCAGCAGGCCCCAATCTTCCATAAGAGCAGCGATCAGCAGACGTCCAATGCGTCCATTGCCATCGAGAAACGGGTGGATGGTTTCAAATTGAGCATGCACCAAGGCGATCTTAACCAGAGGGGGAAGGTGACCCGGCTCACCAAGTATTGACTGCACGTGAATAAATCGCTCCAGGTCAGCCAGCAAGTTGGGGACTTGATCCGCTGGCGGCGGCACAAAAACTGCCTTGCCAGGTCGGGTGCCACCAATCCAGTTTTGTGAACGGCGCAGCTCACCTGGCTGCTCGCCAATTCCCCGCACTCCATTGAGCAGCAGCCGGTGGGTGTTGCACATTAAACGAACGCTGATGGGCAGTCCGTTGGGATCGCGCAGGTTATCTCGCACTAGACGGAAGGCACGCATGTAGTTAGTGACTTCTTCAATGTCGTCAGTGTTGCTGACCGCCAGACCTGCCTCTTCATCAAACAGGTCCGTCAAGGTTGCTTGTGTGCCCTCGATTTGGGAGGTAAGTAGCGCCTCCTTACGAATAGCGCTGTACAGCAACCAGTCAACCGAGGGTACAAGTCCTGACACACCAGATAAGCGGGCAAGGGCTATTTCCGCAGCTCGGCTCTGTATCTCATAGGACTCCACCAAGAGTGCTGGATCAGTCGGTGGAAGCGCGTACGGGACGAAGGCGTTAACGGCTTCACCCGAGGTTGTTGTGGTAATGTAGCTGCCGACAGATCTATGCATTCTTAAAATTTCTTTAATATCATACCAAAATATTAAAGAAGTCTTTAATTTAAAGCAAGATATTAAATCGGATTTTACGAGTAGTAGGGATAATCCATTAGGGAAACGCAGATTAAATCCGTTCGCATTGGGCTTGTCGAAATGTTACATATATAAATCAGTATGTTGTCAAAGTATTCGACAAGCTCAGCCCGAACGGGCTGAGTATGATATTCGTCCGCAGGCCGAAAGGCGTTGGCAAGAAACAGGGCTGTGGTGTGTTAACGTTCGTAGTGTTGCTTTCGGACAAAGACCGGCTGAGCACTGGTGCCATTGAGCCCGTCCTTGAGTATGGTTGAGGCATCGTCGG
>CAMDAX010000192.1 GCA_945888885.1 Nitrosovibrio sp. Nv4
GATGGCTGGATACCGTTTCATCGATCAAACTATATAATTTAGCCCTGGCTTCGGTTACATTCAACGTTGTCATAAAAACCTCCCAATAGCGCATCATACGTTTTCACGTACGCATTGTCCATTTTGCTTCAAGGTCGAATAGGCTGTCATAATTGACACAGGCACAAAATCAAAGGTAATAAAATTCAAGCGCCGCTGCACGGCGCTATCAGTGAACAGCAAACCAGCATTTCAGCGTTCAGTGGCGTCCACGTTCCGCTATTCGATGGGGGACTCGCATAACACCCGGAAACCGAGATAGTTGTAGTAGCGAGACTCCGGATAGTAGGAGTCGCGCACCGACGCACGCGCGTCGTCCGGGTCATAGCGCCAGGAACCACCGCGCACCACGCGAGGAGCCTCGCCTCTTGATAGTTGACAATTTTCTGGCACAGCATGTTCGTTTAAACACCATTCCCAAACATTACCAGCCATATCGTCTACCCCAACGTTTTCCCCAAACAGACTGCGGCCCAGCGGGTATAACCCTACCGCAACCGTACGACCAATACCTGCATCATAACTGTTTGCACGCTGCTCGTTCCACTCACCCCACGGATATTCTCGCTGCATACTCCCAGCGGCAGCCCACTGCCATTCCCACTCAGTGGGCAATCGAATCGGCAATTGCAGTTTCACGCTCAGCCAGCGGCAGTAGGCCAACGCATCGTACCAGGAGACATTAATCACCGGGTAATTGGCAAAAGACCACAGCTGCCGACCGGGTTCCTCCATCCTCAATAGATCCTCCCACCAGTCTTGATTGCAATAACCATCCGCTGCATCGAGAAAGGCAAGGTATTGCGCCCAGGTGACCGGGTAGCGAGCCAGGCGAAAGGGGCGCACCGTGAAGTGTTCCTGGGATTCAGTATCCAAGATGACTTCACCGGCCGGTATGTCTATCCACATAATATTGGGCAGACCATCCTCTCTCAGCCCGACACCACGCCGTGGATCACCCAACTGATTGAGGCGCAAGCCGATTTCTTCGCGGCGGTGATGCGATGTATTGTCCGAGCTCAGCTCATCAATCAGTACGAGCGGTTCCGGGGTGAGAAAGTGACGCAGTGGCTCGGGCAATTGTGGTTCGAGAGCCCGCCAAGTCGCGATGCCTGAATCAGAAAAATCCGCATCAGGAGCAGGTGATGCAAGGTGATTCAGCTTGCGCAGCGCTTCAAGCGCGGGCGACTGCCGTTCCCAGCCCCATTTCAAGACAGACCGGTGATCTTTATCCCAGTCCCGTGCTGCCTGCTCGGCTTGACGGCGCAGCGCCAGATCCGCTGCATAGCGTGCGTACCAGTCCTTGAAACGTTCCCAATTGCTGAACACAGCCTCATGTCCCACTTCATAAACAGCTGGTTGTTCGTTGCTGCCTTCCCGGCTGACCAAGATACGCTTGTCAACAAGTTGCTGCGCCAAGATCAAAGTAGCCCCAGGCAAATCACCTTTGACTGCACGGCGGCGCACCACAGCCAACGCACCACCCGATTCATTATCGCGCTGCTCCACGCTGGCGATGGCCAGAAACAAACGTGAAATGATCTCCTCATCCAATACTTTTCCATCTTGCTTCAGCATTTCCTTAGCCTGCGCAACCGCTTGTTCAGCCAAACCGTTGATCGCACCGGCAACACCCCCCATGGCGGTGTAAGCTGTTTCGGTCAGCGCATCGCTATCCTTTTTGTCATATAACAAGGACAAAGCAAACTCAATCAGCGCCAATGCCCCCGGGCCTGATCCAGTGTCATCCAAAATGCGCTGCACCAAGCGCGGGGAGATAGTCAGTCCCGCCGCATGGGCTGGACCGGTGATCATTTTTTCAAACGCTGCCGGCCCCGGTACGGCAACCGGAAAATGCCCCGCGAGCAGTAACGCAATGCAAAGCTCATCCTGTGGCCATTGGTCATAAAAGTCAGAGCGCATCGCGATCACCACGCGCACCAGCGGACATTCCACCGCTGCCGTCAGCAACTTAAAAAAGTTACTCCGTGCAGCCTCTTCCACTTTACTGGCAAATACTTCTTCAAATTGATCGACGAACAGCAGAAGCTGGACGGCTGCGCCAGCTTGCCCCAGGGCAGCGCTCGCCACAGCGGCAATATCGGCTGGATGCGCTCGCAGCCGCTGCGTCAGATCCGGCACACGCCAGTTTTGGTCTGGAAATGATTTACTCAAGGCAGCCGCCAGGGGTTGGAACGGATCATCGCCCAATTCGCGCGGGGAAAAACTGACTGGAATCCAGCGAATACCCCCTACGATAGCATTCTCAGCCAGGGTTGGAATCAGCCCTGCGTACACCAGTGAGGATTTGCCCGAACCAGAAGGTCCGATCACAGCAAGAAAACGTTCGCTGCGGGCAATGAGACGTTCAACCAATGCTTCGATTTCCGCATCCCGGCCGAAGAATCGATCTGACTCGGTGGTCAAAAAAGCGCGCAAACCCGGATATGGACGACCCGTAATGCGTCTCGGCGGGATAGCGCCGTGTCGTTCGGAATAACGCCAAAGTGCTTTTAGTACGTGTTCTTTGAGATCCTCTGGTGTTTTGAAGATCGCGGGACGCCCGGCTTCTTCAGTACCATTATTGATGCGCTGCCTGAACGATTCGATCCGATCTGGCGGGTTCTCTTGAGTACCTGCATCGTGGAATCGATTCAGGATCACGTCATCGTCCTTGATGCAGATCAGTGTCGGCAGCTTATGCTTACGAGCCTCCTGGTATTCAAGTTCCGTAATGGAAAAGGATTCACCGGAAGGAATAAACCCGTAACGACCACCGATAATTCCGATATAGATATCGCACCCCGCCACGTCCGCAAGGCAGCTCTCGCGGACACTGCGCTCGTCGGCCGTATAGCTTTCAACAACCGTGCAATGACCACCCAGTGCTTTTCGGACCGCTTCGCGCTCAGGCCCCAGATCATTCAATGTCGATGAAAGATAGACTCTCATGGTCAATCAGAAAAGAAAGGGGCAATCGGGTCATAGGCAAAAGTCGCCTGAAAATTTCTAAAAATAGATGGGGGTGAAATAATCACTGAGATGATAAGACTTGAGAAAATAATAAAAATAAGCATACTTTTGATGCAGTGAAATATACGCAAATCGGTTTGTGAAATCAATTTGTATCAATCAATCCAAAAAATGTTCGCCCATGAGCAATGATAGGAATTT
>CAMDAX010000193.1 GCA_945888885.1 Nitrosovibrio sp. Nv4
ATCACCAGCCCGGGCCATACCGCAGGTCATATGTCATTGTTGATTGAGCTGTCAAAAGGTCGACCCGTGATCCTCTGTGGAGACGCCGCCGATCTGATTGAAAATCTGTCTGAGGAAATTGCTCCCGGTTGCTGCTGGCAGGATAACGAAGAACTAGCGCTTGCCAGCATTCGCAAACTCAAGGTTCTTGCCTGCGCTGAAGATGCTGAACTCTGGCCCAATCACGACATGGCTTTCTTTCATGGCTTGCCACAATTTCCGGCGTGGCGAGACTGAATCTGATGTTGGCGTCATCTGAAATTTCTACTGACCTCATTGCCAGCTATCGTGCGGCTGATTACCGGGCAGGAGCCGGTTCCGCTGTAGTCATGCTGCGTATCGATCAGTACTCCGAGTCGCTGTCGCAACTCCTTGCGGCGTCAGGGCAGCAATGTGCAGTCTTCATCACTGCCTGCAACCCGCACAGCCAACCCCAAAGTCTCGCAGTGAACCGGGCGGCGCATGTATATCTGCGTGACGAGCTGAGCTATTTTACAGACCAGATCATCGAAGGAACGGGTTCTGATCCAACCGGAGCGTGGCCACCGGAGCAGAGTTTGCTCGCATTGGGAGTGGATCTCGATAAATCCAAAGCTCTGGGCAGGCGGTTCGGACAAAACGCTGTCGTCTGGGCTGGCGCGGACGCTATCCCCAGATTGATTCTGCTACGCTAGCTTCCATGGAAAAGAACCGATTAATTCCTGGATGTTAACCATGCGCCACTGGATTCTCATCGGAGTATTGTCGTGCTTGATCGCCATGGCCGTTGTTATTATCGGGATTGGCGAAGTGATGACAGGGCCGGCATCGACCGCTGTGGAATCGCTGTCGTCCGATTTTCCAGTTGAAGCGGTGCAAATTCCGCTTGGCGCTGGTGCCAGCGTACACGGCTGGCTGGCGCGTGGCGCTCACGGCGGCGGTGTTATCCTGCTGCTCCATTCAATCCGCAGCAATCGTCTCGAGATGCTGAGCAGGGCGAGATTCCTGAACGGGCAAGGATATGGTGTTCTATTAATCGATCTTCAGGCGCATGGTGAGACGCCCGGGAAGCGGATTACCTTCGGTGTCCGCGAATCGGAAGATGTGGAAGCAGCCGTGGCCTTTCTGCGAAAGACCTTTCCATATGAACGCATTGCTGCCATCGGGGTTTCGTTGGGTGCGGCTGCTATCGTGCTTGCAAAACACTCGTTGAAGCTGGACGCAGTAGTACTCGAATCACTCCATCCGACCATCGAGGAAGCAATTGAAAATCGGTTGAGACTCCATCTTGGCGAGTATGGGCCAGCGCTGCTGCCACTGGTGCTGACGCAGTTATCGTTTTATCTGGATGTTCCCATCGATCAGCTGGATCCCATCACCCGGATAGGCGATCTCAATGCACCGTTGCTGTTGATTGCCGGGAGTAATGATGAGCACACGAAAGTGCCCGAAACCGAGCGGTTATTTGCCGCTGCCCGGCAGCCAAAAGACATCTGGATTGTTCCCGGCGCGGGCCACTTTAATATGCACTCTTATGCTGGCAGGGAATATGAGGATCACATATCCGATTTTCTCGACCGGCATCTTCATTGAGAGGATTGGAAAGTATCATCCGCGTAAAGACCGGTATTTCTTACATGGGTTAATAGGCGGTTGCAGTTGTGCGGACGATCCCACCACCTCCTGTGAAAACGATGAATGCTATGAAAGAAATAATTGGAGACAAACTACGGTTTTCTGCACTATTATTTCTTGCGTAGGAAAGCCGTGATTCCTTATTTTGTTATTTCGCCATTTTTAAAGAAATCAGCCCATGACCAGAACTCATGCCAAGACCGTCGCCGTGGTCACCGGCCACGACCAGCCCAAACTGTCCAAAGGACAACAGGCATTCAATAATTTGATCAAGCAGATTGAAAGAAATCGTGCCCAGTTGACTGACTGGGAAGCTGCCATTGCGCTCTACCAGCAAAAATATACCCGTGAACTACTACCATTGATTGAGGACTTGACGGATATGCAAGCCAAGTTGGTGCATTGTCTTGATCGGGTCAGCGATCAAAAAGGATTGACCAGAACTGAACGCCGCGTGATCGCCGGTGTGATCGCCGATATTGCCGAACAAGTGTTGGCTGGGCGTGACGATACGGAGTTGAAAGCCATTTACAACAAACACGGTCGCTTTGACTATGACAGCGAAGAAGCCGCGAGCATCAAGGGCATGAAATCCATGCTGGAGGATGTGCTGGGTGTTGATCTGGGCGATGACCTTGATGTGAGCTCACCGGAAGATCTGATTAAGCGTGCTCAGGCGCGAATGGAAGAAAATCGGGCGCAGAACAATGCTGACCGGCAGGCTTGGGAAGAGCGTCGGCCAAAACGAAAAAAATCAGCCAAACAACTCGCCAAAGAAGCCCAGCAGCAGACCGAAGAGCAACAGGTCAGCCAATCCATCCGTGAGATCTACCGAAAGCTGGCCAGCGCCCTGCACCCGGATCGCGAACTCGATACACAGGAACGCGACAGGAAAACTGCCTTGATGCAGCGCGTCAATCAGGCCTATGAAAAGAGAAACCTGCTGCAGTTACTGAAACTGCAGCTGGAGTTGGAGCATATTGACCAAACTGCCGTCAACAACATCAGCGAAGATCGCCTGAAGCACTACAATAAAATACTGAAGGAACAACTTGTCGAACTGGAACAGGAAATCCGGCAAGTCGAAGACAGGTTCATGGCGCAATTTGGCATATCCCCATTCGCGAAAGTGTCCCCCGCCACTATCATGCGTGATCTCGCCACCGACATCGTCGGCACCCAGCACGCCATCCGCGATTTGAAAAACGATCTGCTCGCGTTTGAAGATATCAAGAAGGTCAGGGTCTGGCTCAAAAAAGTGCGGCGCCAGGCAGCTGAAATGGATGACTTTGACAGTCCCCCTTTCTGAAGCCGCTAAAGGAAAAATGGATACCGAAATATGTTAAACCCAGATAATCCATTAGGCGGCTCTCTGAGCCTACGCGAGTGCTGGTGGTCAGCTTGCGGCCATTTCTGCTGCCTGCTCAGCGTACATAGGCTAGCTATGGACTTCTCCCAACCAGCAAAACTGCCTCGCATCCTGCCTCACCATCATCTCACGTCCTAATGGATTATCTGGGTTAAAGGGGATGAGCTGTTCGCCGTGATCGGCGG
>CAMDAX010000194.1 GCA_945888885.1 Nitrosovibrio sp. Nv4
TAGAGGCGTCCTTCCGATTTTCCGGTCAGCCGTTGGCAATGCTATCACCGGCAGAGTGTTTGTGTGCGGTATTCAGCACTCGGGTTCAGACACCCAAATCGCGGTGCCGCACCAACACCTGGTTCTGTAATATGAAATACTGCGCCAAATGCACCCCCGTAAAACTTGCAACTTCAGTTGCGCCGTTCCAGAATTCCAGCGAGTTGTAGCTATCAGGAGATCCCCCGTAATAACCAAAATAACTCGCCAGCGAACCAAGGGAGATTACGGCGGGTGATGCTGGACCTACTGCCAGGTAGTGAGAGTTATCACCGGGCGGCGATGCCCAATTCCCAACGCTGTTACCGGTCACAACCAATCCGCCTGCGTACTCTGCTGGCATCAAGCCAGAATTGAAATCCGTTGTTACTGCATCCAAGACAGATGATACTAAACCCTGTTGGTAAACTGCGGTGCCACCAGTTGTAACCGAGAATGCAGATGCTGATGTGGCCGCGAATAAAGCGGCGATAGCGATGGAAGCGCTTAATCCGTTTTGCCTGTTATTCCCAAACATAATAATTCTCCTCTTTGAAAAAAAACTCTCACGTATAGCTGAACGACACTGTCTCGTTATGGCTTGTGATGAATGCTAACGCATGGGTTTGAAGTAGTCATGGGCCATAACTACTTATTTGAATGAGAAAAAAGTACTATGAAAAATGAATGCTGAGTAGGTCATACCTATGAGATGGCATAGTAGAGATGACCTGGGCGGTTGGGGGATTTCTGAATAGATACCACGCGGGTGCGAGGCGGTGCAGACGCTTAATTTAATAAGGTAAACCCCCGGCATAGCCGGGGGTTTACCTTATTAAATTATCACTATCTGCGGCGTTGGTTCAGCATCGCCTCGTTTCACTTTCGAACTGAAATTGGAATTACTCAACCGGCTGCATTATCAGCCGATCTGCCGGAAACCGGGCACTGAAGCGGCTACCTTTTCCTGGTTCGCTAACGATTTTCAATTGGGCTTGATGGCGGCTCAATACATGTTTGACGATGGCAAGTCCCAGGCCGGTTCCGCCGGTTTCGCGCGAACGGCTGCGATCCACCCGGTAGAAGCGTTCGGTTAGGCGCGGCAGGTGCTTAGTCTCAATACCAATGCCGCTGTCCTGCACAGAGAACTGTCCTTCACCGTCATGGATTCCCCAGTTCAGGGTTATTTTTCCACCGTCGGTGGTATAGCGCACGGCATTACTGACAAGATTGCTAAAAGCGCTGCGTAACTCATCCGAGCTTCCGCGCAGTTGCGCATCCGTATCGAGATTAAGACTGATATGGTGACGTCCAGCGCTCAGGGACTGCGCCTCGTGATACAGTTCGCGCAACATTTCAGCAATGTTGACGCTTTCCTCGCGTACTGGATTCTGCGTATTTTCCAGCCGCGATAAGGCCAATAAATCTTCTACCAGACGTTGCATACGCATGGTCTGATCAGCCATTAGTGTAAGCGCCCGCTTACCTATTCCATTTTTAGTCTGTTTTTCTTCTGATAGCGTTTCAAGAAAACCGCCGATCACTGTCAACGGGGTACGCAACTCATGCGAGACATTGGCGACAAAATCACGTCGCATGGTTTCGACTCTCTCAAGGCGGGTGATATCGCGGCTGATAAGCAGTTTCTGCTTGTTGCCGTAGGGTATCAATTGCAGCGAAAGGATCAGTTCCTGCTGGCGTGATTGCCTGACTATCAGCGGTTCGCTGTAATTTCGGGTGGTCAGGTATTCGGCGAACTGTGGTTGACGTACCAGATAGGTGATTTGCTGACCGGTATCACGATTGAAGTCTATGCCGAAATGCTGCTCGGCCACCGGGTTACACCATTCAATGCGGTCTGTTTCATCCAGAATCACCACACCCTCCGGCATTGCCGAAGTGGCGCGCCGCAGACGCTCCAATGCCGTACTCAACTGCTGCTGACTCTGGTTCTGGTTGCGCATAAGACGCGCCAGGCGGGCAAATACGTCTCCCCACGCGCCTGTGGCATCAGGTAGCGTGGCGACTGTTGGTGCAGGAGTTTGCAACCACTTGTCCAGTGCTGTCAGGTAACGCAGGTGATGGATAACCAGCAATAGCAGCGCAAAACTATAAAACGCCAACGCGGCGACGACACCCAGCACCAGCCACAGGCCGACGGTCGCAATAGTTAGCAAAATAACGCTGGTGAGGCGCTGGCGGAAATCGGACACGTTAACTATCCAGAGACGTGAGGCTAAAGTACCGTATTCGCATTATCCCATAGCTGGCCCAGCAGACAAGCGATAACCCGACCCTCTTACAGTTTGTACCAATGTGTCCTTGGCTGCAGGCTCCAGCGCTTTACGCAGCCGACGAATATGTACGTCTACTGTACGGTCTTCGACGAATACATGATCTCCCCATACGCCATCAAGCAGTTGCGTACGTGTGTGCACCCGCTCAGGGTGGGACATCAGGAAATGTAATAAGCGAAATTCGGTAGGTCCCAGCACCATTTCTTCATCGTTTATGGTGACGCGATGAGTGGCCGGATCAAGTCGCAACCCCCCAATCTCAATCATGTCATCAGCCACTTCAGGTGAACGCCGGCGTAGAACCGCTTTAATCCGGGCAATCAATTCACGCGGTGAAAACGGTTTGGTGATGTAATCATCAGCACCGATTTCCAGTCCGGCCACTTTGTCACTCTCTTCGGCTCGGGCGGTAAGCATAATGATGGGAATGCTCTTGGTGCGCGCTACGCGTCGCAGCATGCGAGCAAACTCAACACCGCTCATACCTGGTAACATCCAGTCGAGCAGCACCAAATCTGGCAGCGCATCATTCACTATCGCCATGGCTTGTTCCGCATTTTCCGCACAAAAAACGATATGCCCAGCCTGTCGCAGACTATACGAAATCAACTCCTGAATTGCTGGCTCATCTTCCACTACCAGTATTGTCGCTGCCATCAGCATTTTCCTATGGTTGGTTAATTCCAATTCCAGTTAGAAACACCACTAATTAGCCACCACCAACCGTTCGCCCTGAGTATGATATTCGTCCGCAGGCCGAAAGGCGTTGGCAAGAAACAGGGCTGTGGTGTGTTAACGTTCGTAGTGTTGCTTTCGGACAAAGACCGGCTGAGCACTGGTGCCATTGAGCCCGTCCTTGAGTATGGTTGAGG
>CAMDAX010000195.1 GCA_945888885.1 Nitrosovibrio sp. Nv4
TCTACCTGGCGATCCAAAATATCAGCAAAAAATGGACGATGCCGATTAGAGACTGGAAAGCCGCGCTGAATCGTTTTACTATCCAGTTCGAGGATCGGATGCCGCAACATTAAGAAATTCCGTTTACACAAAATCCAAGACACCCTCCACAGCTGCAGAGTCTCTTGTCGATGGGACGCTTCGGTGACGTCAGGAGACACGGCTATCAGGGTACATCCGACAAATATCTGGTGTGGTTAGCTCAGTTTGCCGTGACACTGCTTATACTTTTTCCCGGATCCACATGGGCACGGATCATTGCGGCCAACCTTGCCACTTTGTCGCACGAACGGCTGATGTTTCTCCTGCCTGTCTTCGTGCTCACCATCATCCCCCAAGGCTTCCTCATAAGCTGCGTGGTGATACTGAACATTTACCGGTTGCCGCGGCGCTTCCGCTACTTCTTCCACCTGCTGCTCACTCTTGATCTGGACCGTCATGAGTATTCTGGTGACTTCAGTCTTGATTTCTTCCAGCATGGTGGCAAATAGGTCAAAAGCTTCACGCTTGTATTCCTGTTTGGGATTCTTGTGTGCATAACCACGCAAATGGATGCCCTGGCGCAGATGATCTAGCGCTGCCAAATGCTCACGCCAATGGGTATCGAGGCTCTGCAGTAACACTGCACGCTCATAATGGTGCATGACATTGGCACCAACCTGCTGTACTTTATTCTTATAAAGCTCATGCGCTACCCCGGCAACGCGCTGAAGTAAATTCTCTTCATGCAGATTAGGCTCTTTTTCCAACCATTCATGCAGCGGTAAATGTAACTGGTATTCGGCGACCAACCCCTTTTCCAGCCCCGGTATGTCCCATTGTTCCTCGACGCTCTGCGGCGGGATATAGAGGCCGATAAGATTACTCAGCACATCTTCGCGCATTGCCGTGATCGTCTCTGAAATATCTTGTGACTCCATCAGCTCATTACGCTGCTGGTAAATCACCTTGCGCTGATCGTTGGCGACATCATCGTATTCCAGCAATTGCTTACGCATGTCGAAGTTACGGGCTTCCACTTTGCGCTGGGCATTCTCAATAGCGCGTGTGACCCACGGATGCTCAATGGCTTCGCCTTCCGGCATGTTGAGGCGCTGCATGATGTTAGCTACGCGGTCGGAAGCAAAAATACGCAAAAGCGGGTCTTCCAGCGAGAGATAAAAACGGCTGGAACCTGGGTCACCCTGACGCCCGGAGCGTCCACGCAACTGGTTATCTACTCGGCGCGATTCATGCCGTTCGGTACCGATAATGTGTAACCCACCCTGTTTCAGTACCTCATCGTGGAGAAGTTGCCATTGCACACGCAACTCAGTAATATGCTCCGCCTTGGCTAGTTCGCTGAAATTTTCGTCCGAACGGATACGGCTGATCTCGGGTTCCGGATTACCACCCAGCACGATGTCGGTACCCCGTCCAGCCATGTTGGTGGCGATAGTGGCCATCTTCGTGCGTCCAGCCTGGGTGACGATCTCTGCTTCACGTGCATGCTGTTTGGCATTCAGCACTTGATGAGGTAGATTTTCCCGGGTTAACAACCCAGACAGCAATTCATTGTTTTCGATTGAAGTAGTGCCAACCAGAACCGGCTGACCACGTTGGTAGCAGTCTTTGATATCTGCAATAATGGCGCGGTTCTTCTCGTCCGTGGTGCGGAATACCTGGTCCATGCGATCGTCACGAATCATCGGACGATGGGTCGGAACGATTACCGTCTCCAGCCCATAGATTTGCTGAAATTCGTAAGCTTCGGTATCCGCCGTACCCGTCATGCCGGCCAACTTTTGATACATGCGGAAATAATTCTGAAAAGTGATCGAGGCAAGCGTCTGATTTTCCTTCTGGATCGGAACGCCTTCCTTCGCCTCTACAGCCTGATGCAGACCTTCCGACCAGCGTCTGCCGGACATAAGCCGCCCGGTAAATTCATCCACAATAACCACTTCGTTGTCTTGCACCACATAGTGCTGGTCACGGTGAAATAGTGCATGTGAACGTAGCGCTGCGTAGAGATGATGAACCAGATTAATGTTGCTGGGATCATAGAGATTAGTTCCTGGTGAGAGAAAGCCATCTTGGGCAAGCAGCTTTTCCACATGTTCGAAACCTGCCTCGCTCAGCAGCACCTGTTGCGTTTTTTCATCCACGCTGAAATCACCTGGACTATCCTCTTTTTCCTGACGGACAAGTTTCGGAATCAACATATTCATGCGAATGTAAACTTCGGGACCCCCCTCTGCCTGACCGGAAATAATCAATGGGGTACGCGCTTCATCAATTAAAATCGAGTCGACTTCGTCAACAATTGCATAGTTAAGTAGGCGTTGCACCCGTTCGGCAGGGTGATTCACCATATTGTCGCGCAGGTAATCGAAACCAAACTCGTTATTGGTTCCGTAGGTGATGTCTGCCGCGTAGGCAGCCTGTTTATCGCTGTGCTCCATTTGCGAAAGAATCACGCCCACACTAATGCCAAGGAACTGGTAGATCTGCCCCATCCATTCAGCATCACGCTTGGCCAGGTAGTCGTTCACCGTTACCAAGTGAACGCCTTTGCCAGCCAGAGCATTGAGATAGGAGGGTAAAGTCGCCATCAACGTTTTCCCCTCCCCCGTCCGCATCTCGGCAATCTTGCCATTATGCAACACCATGCCACCTATCAACTGCACACCGAAATGGCGCATTCCCAGCACCCGTTTGCTAGCCTCACGCACTACTGCAAACACCTCCGGCAGCAGTGCATCCAGAGTCTCTCCATCAGCAATGCGTCGCTTGAACTCATCGGTCTTGACGCGTAACTCGGCGTCAGTCAGCGCTGCCATCGCAGGCTCCAGCGAGTTAATCGCACCCACAGTCTGAAAATATTGTTTGATCAGCCTATCATTACGGCTACCAAAGACCTTCTTGAGCAGATTATTCAGCATAAAATCTCACTAGTGTCCGGTTAAATTGAGACGCACCGGCAGCAACGCCAGCACTGACAAGGGTTTTAAGCGATTCATGGGTGTCCACGATTTGAATTTTATATGGCACATTTGCGATCATTCCGGGTTTGACAAACCTGGAGTGCAGTATGAAC
>CAMDAX010000196.1 GCA_945888885.1 Nitrosovibrio sp. Nv4
AGCAGTGGCCGTGGTTTTGATAGCATCATGGATGATATGACGATCCCATTCCACCGTGGCAAGTTTTCCCATCAAATCAATTATCGCCGGCTTTGCCTCGCTACTGAAATGCAAGGCTTTGAGTTCAGCGGCAGGTTCCAGCGGGCGAAAGAAATATACCGCAGCATCAGCCAATTCTGCCGTAGTGTTAACCCGCTCTTTGAGTAGATTTATCACCTTGAGCAAATCCGGGCCAGCTGCAGCATTGCAACCATCCGCTTCAAGGAATGGTGTTACCAGCTTCGCCAAGCGCGAATTATCTGTCGTTTTTAGATACTGCTGATTGAGCCAGCTTAATTTTTCCGGATTAAACTTCGCTGGCGCGCAGTTGATGGACTCCAGATCAAACCACTCAACCAGTTGTTCGCGACTGAAAATTTCCTCATCACCATGCGACCAACCGAGCCGCGCCAAGTAATTTACCAACGCCTCGGGCAAATAGCCATCGTCGTGGTACTGCATCACTGAAACCGCGCCGTGGCGCTTAGACAAACGTTCGCCATCGGTCCCCAGTATCATCGGAACATGCGCGTATTGTGGCAACGCTGCTCCCAGCGCCTTGAGAATATTGATCTGGCGCGGCGTGTTGTTGACATGATCATCACCGCGAATCACATGGCTGATATTCATATCGAGATCGTCAATCACCACACCAAAGTTGTAAGTCGGCACCCCGTCGGCACGCAGCAGCACCAGGTCATCGAGCTCACTGTTGGACACGACGATGCGCCCTTTGACCAGATCGTTGAACGCCACCCCGCCATCGGCGGGATTTTTCAGCCGCACTACCGGCTTCACTCCCGCCGGAGGAGTTTGTTTGGAGTCGCGCCAGCGTCCGTCATATCTGGGTTTCAGCCCGGCAGCACGTTGCTGTTCGCGCATCACCTCTAGCTCCTCCTTGCTGGCATAGCAGTAATACGCCCTGTCTGTACGCAGCAACTGCTCCGCTAACTCGTGGTAGCGCGCCAATCGGTGCATCTGGTAGAACGGTCCCTCATCGTAATCCAGCCCCAACCATGCCATGCCGTCGAGAATTGCCTGGGTAGATTGCGCAGTAGAGCGCTCAAGATCGGTATCTTCAATCCGCAGGATAAATTTTCCGCCGTGCCTGCGGGCGTAGGCCCAGGAAAACAGCGCGGTGCGTGCGCCGCCGATATGGAGATAGCCAGTGGGACTGGGAGCAAAACGGGTACGAATCATGATAGGAGTACCAATTATGGCGAGTTACAGGAATGCGCCATTTTACGCGATCCCGACGGGTGATGCCGGTGCATCGTAGCCTATCATGCCGCTGCCACCAAATGCTGGCGCGTTGACCGGGAGCTGGGATTTATGCTCTAATTGCACCTCACTTTTGGGCGGTTAACTCAGCGGTAGAGTGCCACCTTCACACGGTGGAAGCCACTGGTTCGATCCCAGTACCGCCCACCATTCCCATAACACCCCTTTCGCGCTCACCCTTAAATTAACAAGTGGCGGCAGTGTGGCAAGGAAGCCCCCGCTTATGCTTTATTGGATAATGCACCAGCAATTCATTTTGAATATGCCGGACATTACAGTACATTACTGGAGTTTGCAGTGCGCACCGCGCCTTCACCAGTTTATAAACGCGATAAAAAGTAATGGCCACTCTGCTCCAAACAAATTTTGCTCATTTGAAGCAGCATGACGAACAGTTGCTGCGCTTGGGTATGTTGGCAGAAAAGTATTTCGCAGATGATCCCAATACCTGTTTGCTCAAACTGCGCCAGCTTTCCGAGTTGTTGGCACAGCTCATTGCGGCGAGAACCGGCCAGCTTGTAGCGCCGGAAGAAACCCAATACGAACTATTACGCCGCCTTCAGGATAGTGGGATTGTTCCGCGCGAAGTTGCACAGTTATTTGGCGAGATGCGCCGCACCGGTAACGCTGCCAACCACGCGCTTGAGGGCGACCATAGAGGGGCACTAAGTGCCTTGAAGATGGCCTGGCAATTGAGCCTTTGGTTTCACCGAACTTTCAAAAACCCATCCTTCAAATCAGGACCATTTGCACCACCAGCACCACCCAAAGACGAAAGCGATGAACTTCGCGCTGAAATGGCGCTCTTGAGCAAAGCACTCCAGGAGTACCAGGCAACCCATCACGAAACCGCAGAGCAGCTTGAGGCAACTGCGGCAAAGCTACGCGAGGCCAAAGGTGAGCAGGCTTTCTGGGAACAGATGGCCGCTGAGGCCGAGCAAGCCAAAGTTGCGCTGGAGAAACGCTTGGCCGAACAGCAAGCCGTAGCAACAGCCCAACCTAAGAGTGTGTTGATACAGCTGGTCTCGTCTGCCAATACCGCCGCCAGCGCCGTTCAATTAGATGAGGCCGACACCCGCAAGCTGATCGACCAGCAGCTGCGACAGGTAGGCTGGGAGGCGGATTCCCAAGTTATCAGGTACAACAAGGGCACGCGTCCGACCAAGGGCCGCAACTTGGCAATCGCTGAATGGCCTACCGAAAGTGGGCCCGCCGATTATGCGCTGTTTACAGGATTGATGCCGATTGGAGTGGTAGAAGCCAAACGCAAAAATATCGAAGTATCCAGCACATTGCAACAAGCCAAACGCTACAGCCGAACCTTCACGCCTTCCCAAGAAACCATACTATCCGATGAGAATTGGGGTGGCGAGGCTGCCTATCGCGTGCCCTTCGCCTTCTCATCCAATGGTCGGCCCTTCCTGCGCCAGATACCCACCAAGAGCGGTATCTGGTTCTGTGATCTGCGCCGTGCCGACAACCTTGGCCATGTTCTGGATGGCTGGTACACCCCGGAGGGCTTGACCACACTGCTAAAGCGGGACGAGGCCAAAGCACACGAGCAACTTGCCAACGATCCTTTCAACTATGGCTTTCCATTGCGTTACTACCAGCAGGATGCCATTCGTGCCGCCGAATATGCCATCGAAATTGGACAACGTGAAATGTTGTTGGCGATGGCGACTGGCACCGGCAAGACCAAGACCTGCATTGCGTTGATTTACCGCTTGCTCAAGGCAAAACGCTTCCGCCGCAT